>JACZJJ010000067.1 GCA_014860625.1 Bacteroidales bacterium
CGCCCACAACAGATAGGGACCGAACTGTCTCACGACGTTCTGAACCCAGCTCGCGTGCCACTTTAATCGGCGAACAGCCGAACCCTTGGGACCTTCTCCAGCCCCAGGATGTGACGAGCCGACATCGAGGTGCCAAACCGCCGCGTCGATATGAGCTCTTGGCGGCGATCAGCCTGTTATCCCCGGAGTACCTTTTATCCTTTGAGCGATGGCCCTTCCATACGGAACCACCGGATCACTATGCTCTACTTTCGTACCTGATCGACTTGTCAGTCTCACAGTCAAGCGCCCTTATGCCATTGCACTCTCCGCACGGTTACCAATCGTGCTGAGGGCACCTTTAGGAGCCTCCGTTACTCTTTTGGAGGCGACCACCCCAGTCAAACTACCCACCAAACAATGTCTCCGTCAGCTGACGGATTAGATTCCAGATAAATGAAGGGTCGTATTTCAACGTTGACTCCCCGATTCCTAGCGAAACCGGTTCACAGTCTCCGACCTATCCTACACATCACTTATCCAAAATCAATGTTAAGCTATAGTAAAGGTTCACGGGGTCTTTCCGTCCCGTTGCGGGTATCCGGCATCTTCACCGGAACTACAATTTCACCGAGCTCGTGGCTGAGACAGTGCCCAGATCGTTACACCATTCGTGCAGGTCGGAACTTACCCGACAAGGAATTTCGCTACCTTAGGACCGTTATAGTTACGGCCGCCGTTTACTGGGGCTTCAATTCAGACCTTCGTGCCACCGTGATGGTAACACTAAGCCCTCCTCTTAACCTTCCAGCACCGGGCAGGTGTCAGGCCTTATACATCATCATTAAATTTAGCAAAGCCATGTGTTTTTGATAAACAGTCGCCTGGGCCATTTCTCTGCGCCCCAATTGCTTGGGGGTCCTTTATCCCGAAGTTACAGGACTAATTTGCCTAGTTCCTTAGCCATGATTCACTCGAGCACCTTTGGATACTCTCCTCGACTACCTGTGTCGGTTTACGGTACGGGTAGCTTATACCTGAAGCGTAGAGGTTTTTCTTGGAAGTCTGATTACGGTCATTATCCGCTTGTCCGAAGACTCACGGTACTATCGGGTTTCAGCACATTCGACGGATTTGCCTATCGAACGTATACCTACACCCTTCAACGTACTATTCCGTCAGTACGCAGACCTGTCACTCCTTCGTCACCCCATAGCAGTATAAGCCAGTATAGGAATATTAACCTATCTTCCATCGGTATCTCCTTTCGGATTAACCTTAGGGCCCGACTAACCCTGATCCGATTAGCGTTGATCAGGAAACCTTAGTCTTTCGGTGTGCAGGTTTCTCACCTGCATTATCGTTACTTATGCCTACATTTTCTTTTCCAGCCGCTCCAATATACCTTACGGTACACCTTCGCTGCAACTGGAATGCTCCCCTACGACCCATTACTGGATCCATAGCTTCGGTAATATGCTTAATGCCCGATTATCATCCACGCCCGATCGCTCGACTAGTGAGCTGTTACGCACTCTTTAAATGAATGGCTGCTTCCAAGCCAACATCCTAGCTGTCAGTGCAATTGGACTTCGTTAGATCAACTTAGCATATATTTAGGGACCTTAGCTGATGGTCTGGGTTGTTTCCCTCTCGCGCACGGACCTTAGCACCCATGCGCTCACTCCCGGATATATGTCATAGTATTCGGAGTTTGTCAGGATTTGGTAGGCGGTGAAGCCCCCTAGTCCTATCAGTAGCTCTACCTCTATGACACTCTACTCCGAGGCTGCCCCTAAAGGCATTTCGGGGAGTACGAGCTATCTCTCAGTTTGATTAGCCTTTCACCCCTACCCACAGTTCATCTAAAAACTTTTCAACGTTAACTAGTTCGGTCCTCCACGACGTTTTACCGTCGCTTCAACCTGACCATGGGTAGATCACAAAGTTTCGCGTCTACCCCCTCTGACTGAATCGCCCTATTCAGACTTGCTTTCGCTTCGGCTCCACCCGTCAACGGGTTTAACCTTGCCAGAGAGGAGTAACTCGTAGGCTCATTATGCAAAAGGCACGCCGTCACCCCAATTGCTTGGAGCTCCGACCGATTGTAAGCGTACGGTTTCAGGTTCTATTTCACTCTTCTGTTCGAAGTACTTTTCACCTTTCCCTCACGGTACTTGTTCGCTATCGGTCTCTCAGAAATATTTAGCCTTACCAGATGGTGCTGGCAGATTCCCACAGGATTTCTCCGGTCCCGCGGTACTCAGGATACTGCTAGGTAGTAAATTTGTTTCGTGTACAGGACTATCACCTACTATGGTTCAACTTTCCAGAAGTATTCCACTACAAATTTACAGTCCACATTGCAGTCCTACAACCCCACATTTGCCTTAACAATTGTGGTTTGGGCTAATCCCCGTTCGCTCGCCACTACTTGGGGAATCACTATTGTTTTCTATTCCTCTGGTTACTTAGATGTTTCAGTTCACCAGGTTCGCTTCCTACGATCGCTCGCAGGATACCACGTCTTCAACGTGGTGGGTTGCCCCATTCGGAAATCTCCGGATCGAAGGTTATTTGCACCTCCCCGAAGCTTATCGCAGCTTGTCACGTCCTTCATCGCATCTGAGAGCCAAGGCATCCGCCATACGCTCTTAATTACTTTCTTTACTTGCTCTTGTGATTCTGTGTCAACACGGCACACGTGCCGCGTCGTTACATAAAATATTAGGATACAGTGTTAATTTTGTTGATTAACAGTTGTATTTTCTTTCAATATGTCAAAGAACATTTGTGGTGTATCGTGACAATGGGCAAATGGATGAAGAAAACATACACATTTGCTCGACGGTCACTCCACATTGTGGAGAATAAGGGAGTCGAACCCTTGACCCCTAGCTTGCAAAGCTAGTGCTCTGGCCAGCTGAGCTAATTCCCCAATCGATTAGATGTAGTCCCGCGCAGATTTGAACTGCGGACCCCTACATTATCAGTGTAGTGCTCTAACCAACTGAGCTACGGGACTGAATTAGTAAATCCTGTTGCTCATTGGTCGTAAAACCCTGAGCTCGCTTGGGAATAAAAAGAAGAAAAGAAAAGTAGCAAATACCAACCCCGATTGCTCGAGGCCAATAATTAACCAACTCTAGAAAGGAGGTATTCCAGCCGCACCTTCCGGTACGGCTACCTTGTTACGACTTAGCCCCAGTTACTAGTTTTACCCTAGGTCGCTCCTTGCGGTCACGAACTTCAGGTACCCCCAGCTTCCATGGCTTGACGGGCGGTGTGTACAAGGCCCGGGAACGTATTCACCGTACCATTGCTGATGTACGATTACTAGCGAATCCAACTTCACGAAGTCGAGTTGCAGACTTCGATCCGAACTGAGATCGGTTTTGGAGATTAGCATCCTGTCACCAGGTAGCAACCCACTGTACCGACCATTGTAGCACGTGTGTAGCCCTGGACGTAAGGGCCGTGCTGATTTGACGTCATCCCCACCTTCCTCACTACTTGCGTAGGCAGTTTCACTAGAGTCCCCAGCATGACCTGATGGCAACTAATGATAGGGGTTGCGCTCGTTATGGGACTTAACCCGACACCTCACGGCACGAGCTGACGACAACCATGCAGCACCTCGCAAGCCGCCCCGTAGGGAAATTCCGTTTCCGGAACGGTCGTCTTGCGTTCTAGCCCAGGTAAGGTTCCTCGCGTATCATCGAATTAAACCACATGCTCCTCCGCTTGTGCGGGCCCCCGTCAATTCCTTTGAGTTTCAATCTTGCGACCGTACTCCCCAGGTGGATCACTTAATGGTTTCCCTTAGACGCTGACAGTGTATCGCCAACATCGAGTGATCATCGTTTACAGCGTGGACTACCAGGGTATCTAATCCTGTTTGATCCCCACGCTTTCGTGCCTCAGCGTCAGTTACAGTTTAGTGAGCTGCCTTCGCGATCGGTGTTCTGTGTCATCTCTAAGCATTTCACCGCTACATGACACATTCCGCCCACTACAAATGTACTCAAGAACAACAGTATCAATGGCAGTTCTACAGTTAAGCTGTAGGATTTCACCACTGACTTATCATTCCGCCTGCGCACCCTTTAAACCCAATAAATCCGGATAACGCTTGCATCCTCCGTATTACCGCGGCTGCTGGCACGGAGTTAGCCGATGCTTATTCTTACGGTACCATCAACCCCGGTACACGACCAGGGAATTTTTCCCGTATAAAAGCAGTTTACAACCCGTAGGGCTGTCATCCTGCACGCGGCATGGCTGGGTCAGACTTGCGTCCATTGCCCAATATTCCTTACTGCTGCCTCCCGTAGGAGTCTGGTCCGTGTCTCAGTACCAGTGTGGGGGAAAATCCTCTCAGAACCCCTAGACATCATAGTCTTGGTGAGCCGTTACCTCACCAACAAACTAATGTCACGCATGCCCATCTAAAACCGCCGGAGCTTTAATTATAATATGATGCCATATCATAATGTTATGAAGTATTAATCCCGATTTCTCGGGGCTATCCTCCAGTTAAAGGTAGGTTGCATACGCGTTACGCACCCGTGCGCCACTCGCCACCAGGTATTGCTACCCGTGCTGCCGTTCGACTTGCATGTATTAGGCCTGCCGCTAGCGTTAATCCTGAGCCAGGATCAAACTCTCCATAGTAAAAGGAAATTATTGATCTTCTCAGGTTAATTATTCCAAAGAAATTAATAGTATTTCTGGGATATTTGCTACTTATTCTTTACTTCAGACTTTCAAAGAACTTGATCTATTTTGTCCGGTTATCCGGTATAGATTTCTAAATTCGGACTGCAAAAGTACAACCTTTTTTTTACTCTGCAAAATATTTTTTCAATATCATTAAAAAAAATTTTGCTTGCCAACTTCACTCTATTTTACAATTTCTTGTAAACCTCTGGTTTTCTGCAGCTTTCCTAAGAACGTTACACGATGTGTGTAAATCGGAGTGCAAAAGTACAGAAACTATTCAATCTAACAACACAATTATTGAAAATATTTTGATTAATATCCTATTCGTTTGGAAATGAGAACCCAAAAATTAATAATTGTTTGTTCTTTGTACGCACATTCTCATTTCTGGTTACTTTTGCATAGAGTTTTTATATACCCATACTTTATTATGAAACGAAATTTCTTTATCCTGATCTGCCTCTTTACCTTCTCCCTGACCAGCTTTTGCCAGAATCCCGACTCCATTACCATCATTCCACTTGCATCTTCCAAATCAGATTCGGTGAAACCGGTTAAACAAGCTGTTGGAGCCCCACGCGCAAGACGCCCAGACAGTTTCTGGCGCAGGATATCGCTGGGAGGGAACCTCGGATTCCAGTTTGGAACTGTCACAGGCTTTAATATTTCGCCAGAAGCCAGGATCCGGACTGTGGATCAGCTTTACGTTGGCGTAGGGTTTATTTATCAGTACTTCCGGTTCAAGGATTCCTTTTATGATACCGTAAACCTGGATTATGTCAGCTATACGTCAAACACATTCGGAGGGAAGATCTACCTGCGCTATTACCTGAGAAGCTTGTTTGAAGGTTGGGCCGGAAACTTTTTTGTTCACACAGAATACGAATACCTGCATTTTGTGATCCCTTTCGAATATGACCCGAATGGCAGGTTCGTGGATATTTACAATCCTGTTCAACGCTATTCTGAAGGAAGAGAGGTGCTGGATGTCCACAGCGTTTTTATTGGAGGAGGGTACAGTCAACCAATATCCAACCGGGTTTTTATTGATCTTCTGGTGTTGTTCAACCTGAACGACAGTCCTGCCTCACCTTATACCAATCCGGTCTTCAGACTGGGAGTCGGCGTGGGATTGTGACCTGTCTCCCTGCTATAGATACCGTTTCCACCAGATGCCTGAGAAACCAATCTGAGCGTTTGCCGGTTTGAAGGATTCGTTATCTTTGCCAGTTAAAATAGCGAAATAGCGAAATAGTGAAATAGTGAAAATAGTAAAGAAAATACTAAAGAAGACGATGGAGATCAATAATGTTATAGTGGAAAATGAAAGTCGCTTCGGGTTTGAAGAGACGATAGAAAAGCTCCAGAAGAGTGCTGAGTTAAGAGGCTGGAAGATCCCAACCGTGCACGATTTGCAGGAAACGCTGAGAAAGAATCAGATCGATGTGCAGGAGGTGAAAGTGATCGAGTTGTGCAAACCCGAATTCTCCGGTGCTCTGATGAAAGAGGACCCAACCAAATTTGTCTCAGCCCTGATGCCCTGCCGCATCTCCGTTTACTGTAAAACAGACGGAAAAACATATATCTCGCGTATCAATTCAGGAATGCTCTCCATGTTTATGGGAGGTACCATCGGGAAAGTCATGGGAATGGCAGGAACAGAGATGGAATTGATCATGAACGAGGTTTTTGAGCAGGATCCGTTGCAGAGTTACTAGATGCTGGATGACTGGATGACTGGATCACTGGATCACTGGATGACTGGATGACTGGATGACTGGATGACTGGATGACTGGATGACTGGATCACTGGATGACTGGATCACTGGATGACTGGATGCTTGTTTAGGGGAAGTCCTGCAGCGGCATATCAAACAGGTGACCGATCTGTTTGATGTAGTAGTTCAAATCAGAGAAAAATGTGGCTTTGCCTGAAACCTTCTGAAAGTCGATGTGACCGATCTTTTCTGTGCGAATAATAAACTCCTCTGCAAACTTCGCGATAGGAATCATACCGGTGTAGTTGATCCTGTCGGGCGTATCGCGGTATGTGTGATAATCGGCGTGAAGTCCGGTGGTGATGTAAAAAACAGGAACCTTCTTTTTGTAAAAACACTCCTGGTCGGAAAAGCTGGAAGGCCCTTTGTATCGTTTTACTTTGAAAGGAAACTTCGGCATATCCCTGTAAATAATGTTCCATTGAGGTGATGTCTCAGTCGCCAGTGCCGTAATCCGGTTCCCTTCAGCCCCCAAACGCCCCACCATGTCGAAATTACACATGTAGGCAATCTCATCCAATGGGATAACCGGATGTTCGCAAAAGTAACCGGACCCAATCATGCCCAACTCTTCCGCTCCGAAAGCAATAAACAGGTAGTTAAATGAGCTGTCGCAATGCTGCTGTAAATATCTCGCCAGTTCCAGCATCATTGCCACGCCGCTGGCGTTGTCGTCGGCACCGCAACGGGGATTACCCCGATGGTTAATACCAACATGATCGTAATGAGCACCCACAATGACTGTTTGGCTTGCCTGGTTGTTCAGGAACCCGATCACATTATTATACTTCTTTGTACTCTCTAACCTGGTCGCCATCAGATAGACTGACTGACCCTCTGATTTTTTCAACGCTCTGGCAACATCTGCGGCGACAAAGATTACAGCGCCCTGTAGTGTTGATGGGTGTTTGAAATCGAACAGTTCAGGATATTCCGGGGAGTCTGAATTCCAAAGAATAACACCAAGAGCACCTCGCCGGAATGCTTCTTCAAGTCGCTCCCGTATGGATAATCTCTCAAGGGTAGTTGAATCGTTGGCGAGATTTTCCGGAAGAGGAAATTCCATCAGAAGTACCCTTTCGGAAGGATTTTCTTTTCCGGAATAGTCATTGAATGCAAGAACGGAGTCGCAAATCCCATGGCCAACATCGAGAAGTTCACCGTTAATTTTGTCGTTAGAAGAAAAGGAGGTCATGCCAAAATCCTTGGGGTATTTGTACGCCCTATGATCGGTATGAAGAAAATTCTCGTCTCTTGGAAAATCGTTGTAGTCAAAGGTGACCTGTTGGAGATAGGATCCACTGTCGTTGTTTGCCGGTTGCAGCCCGATCTCCATGAAGCGGTTAATAATGTAAACTGAAGCCATGGTGTCGCCACGTGTGCCGGCTTCCCTTCCTTCAAGGGAATCGGAAGCCAGGATAGAGATATCGGTTTTCAGTCGTTGAATGATTGCAGAATCGGAAAACGAGAAAACCCTCTCCTGAGAATAACTTAAACCGCTGCTTAGGAAGGCCAGATAAAAAAGCCCCAATAGCCATAAATAGGAGTGGTGGCGCATTTACGCTATTTGGTTGGAATCTCCTTCAACACATCTACAAGCAGATCCCAGAACTTCACCGTTGTAGGAATGTTCAGCCTTTCATCCGGGGAGTGAGCCCCTTTGATGGTAGGGCCGAAAGAGACCATGTCCATTCCTGGGTAGATGGCGCCGATCAGGCCGCACTCCAGTCCGGCGTGAATGGCGAGAACTTCCGGATCCTTGCCGAACAGTTCTCTGTAGGAAGCCACTGTGAGGCGGAGAATCTCTGAATCGGGGTTGGGATTCCATCCGGGATAACCGGCTGTTTGCTCTACCTGTGCTCCGGCCAGGTGAAAGAGGCTGGCCAACATATCGCCCACATCCTTCTTTGAGGACTCAACAGAACTCCTCTGGCTGGTAGTGATCACGATTTTATCATTCTTCATCTTCACGGATGCCAGATTTGTAGAGGTTTCCACGAAGTTTTTGATTTCTCTCGACATGGCAATCACTCCATGCGGGCAGGCGTAGATCGCGTTGAGCAGGCGCTCCTGCAATCCGGCTGTCAAAACGGTAGGAGGTAACTCTGAATTAACCACAGCGAATCTCAGGTCGGGTTCAGTGATATGCAACTCTCTCACAAGGTCGGAGTGGTACACTTGGGCATATGTCTGAAAAGCATCGGCAGACCCTTCCGGGATTACGACTTGGGCAAAACCTTCCCGGGCAAGGGCATTGCGCAGGTTACCGGCATCCAGGGAGCTGATATGTGCATCGAACTCGTTAGATGCATTCCATAGAAAGCGGCCAAGGATCTTTACGGCATTTCCCCGGCCTTTGTTGATGTCATCGCCAGAGTGGCCTCCCACGAGACCTGTGATGCTGATGTCGAATGCCACCTGATTGGATGGTATAGGTTCTGTTTCCATGAGAAATGTTGCCATGGTATCTTTCCCTCCGGCGCATCCGATAAAGAGCTGTCCTTCGTCTTCCGAGTCGAGGTTGATCAGGATTTTACCCTGAAGAAGGTCGTGTTTCAACCCGAAAGCCCCAGTCAAACCAGTCTCTTCATCCATCGTGAAGAGTGCTTCGAGGGGAGGGTGGGGGATATCGTTAGCCTCCAGAACAGCCAGACTTGCTGCAATACCAATTCCACAATCGGCGCCTAACGTGGTACCCGTAGCTTTCACCCAATCTCCTTCGATCCGTGGCCTGATGGGATCTTTGGCAAAATTGTGGTTGGAATCCGAATTCTTTTCTCCTACCATATCCATGTGGCTCTGAAGAATGACGGCTTTTCGTTTCTCGTAGCCGGGAGAGGCAGGTTTCCGTATCAGCACGTTTCCTGTCTCGTCGAGGATTACCTCAAGATTATACCTGACGGCAAAATCAACCAGATATTTGGCGATCTTCTCTTCCTTTTTTGATGGACGGGGGACTTCACAAATTTCGGCAAAGTAATGCCAGAGTCGGTATGGCTTAAGAACGTGTAACGGATTATCCATCTTATTTCGCAATATTAAGTTTGTAGCAGGTACAAAAATAGTTTTTTTTACCTTTACCCGAAATATTAGAAATCCAAATCGTGACGCGAAAAGTGAAATCGAAGAAGAATAAGAAAGATCGGATCCGTTTTGGATTTAGAAGCCTCTCTTTTCGTTACAGTATTTTCTTCATCCTGGCTGTGATGTTGATCTTCCTGGTGTCGTTTATCTATACCTTGATTTATACCCTTGAGATCCTCGCCAAGGAAGCCATGACAGATACTTCAAACACCATGGAACTCACCATAGCCCACCTTGAAAAGACGTTTCAGGAGGTGGAAGAGGTGCCAAACGTACTGGCAAGGTTTGTGAATACAGCTGATCCGAACTATACCGAAATGAGGAAAGTGCTGCAAGGCATCGTCCTCAGCGAACCCTATGTTTACGGTACGAGCATGGCTTTCGAGCCTTATACCTTTCAACGTGATTCACTCTATTATGCACTGTATTCCTATCAGACGGAATCAGGGATCGTAACAAAATTCCTTGGGGGAGCGTCATATAACTATTTCGACAAAGAGTGGTATGCCAAAGCCAAAGAGGCCGGGAAGCCGATATGGACAGAGCCCTATTATGATGAAGGAGGCGGCGATACCCTGATGTGTACCTATTCCGTCCCGTTGTTCCGTGATATCAGAGGCGAAGAGACCTTCATCGGTGTGATCACACTGGACATTTCCCTGTCCGCTATCGGAAAAGCGATTGCCAAGTTGAAAATCTATGAGACGGGTTATGCCTTTCTTGTTTCCGGTGACGGAGCGATTTTATATCATCCCGACAGCAGTCTGATCAACCAGAATGTATTCAAACTTGCAGCTGACTCCGTGAACCCAAGGTTTCAATCGCTGGCTGGATGGATCACGGATTCTACTGAAATGAACAAAGTGATTATCCTTGGGGCTACCACCAACTCAACGAAAGTTGAAGTTCTGCCCTCTACGGGATGGTATCTCGTGGTGGTTTTTCCGATCAAAGAGATGTTTAGCGATCTCATTGACTTTTTAAAATACCTAGGAACGATTTTCCTGTTTAGTTTGCTTGCGGTATTTATTGTCACCATCCTGATTACCCGGCGCTTGACAAAGCCTCTGCGAAATCTGGTTAAGGCAACTCACCAGATTGGTCAGGGCGATTTTGACCTCGAGTTGCCCAGGTTGAAGAGAAGGGACGAGATCGGTGTGCTTTCCAAGTCATTTTCGGTGATGCTCGAAAAACTCAAAGAGCACATTGAAACACTCCAGCACACAACAGCTGAGAAGGAGAAAATCGAGAGCGAACTCAACATCGCACATACCATCCAGATGGGGATGCTTCCCAGGGAGTTTCCTCTCCGAACAGAGTTTGAGCTATTTGCCATGCTCGACTCAGCCAAAGCCGTAGGAGGAGACCTGTACGATTTCTTTTTCCTGGATAAGGACCATCTCTTTATGTCGGTTGGCGATGTTTCCGGCAAAGGCGTGCCTGCCTCGCTTTTTATGACCGTAGTGAGAACGCTTTTCCGTTCGAGAACCATGGACGGCCAACCCCTTCATCAGATCATGTCATTGATCAATAAGGAGTTGTGTAAAGATAACCCGAACGTGATGTTTGTCACAATGGTATCCGGCATCATCAACCTGAAAACCGGAACGATTGAATTGTGCAATGCCGGTCATAACCTCCCTCTGATCATGGACAGGGAAGGGAACGTGAAACGGTTAAGTCTCTTTTCTGCCATCCCGCTGGGGATAGAGGATTATCACGGATTCAGGACTGAAAAGATCCAACTCAACCCGGGAGATCGGCTCGTGCTCTATACAGATGGGATTACTGAAGCGTTAAATGCAAAAGGCGACTTCTACAATGAAGCCCTTCTTTCGGGTGTGCTTAAGGAGCATCACCGAGCTGACGTTCCCACTCTGGTGAAGCAGGTTGTTTCTTCGATCCATGGATTCGCCGTGGGAGTGGAGCAGGCCGACGATATCACGCTCCTGATTCTTGGGTATCAGAAGAGCAGCGACAGCGGGGAAGGTGTCATCGAGACCAAAGCCATCCGGATTCCAAATCAACTGGAGCAGTTGCATGTCATTGTTCAAACCATCGAGGAGATCTCCCGCGACTGGAATATCTCATCCAAGGCATCCATGGAGTTAAACCTTGTGCTGGAAGAAATCTATACAAACATCGTATTTTATGCCTTCCCGGATAAAAACGAGCACATGATCGACATCAAGTTCAGCCTCTCATCCTCCGGCATCCTGGAGGTTGTGATTATTGATGACGGTAAATACTTTGACCTGATCGAGGCATCCGAAGAGGTGAAGCTTGATGCAGCTCTCGAAGAGCGCAAAGTGGGCGGACTGGGGATTCATTTTGTCAAGCAGATGATGGACGAGATGAGCTATGAGAGAAGAGGGGGCAAGAATGTGGTTACATTGAAGAAGCATATTAAATAACATCTTTATACTTATGGAAATTACAGAGAAGAAAGAACGAAATTGCACGGTAGTCAGTATTAGCGGCCGTTTGGATACGACCAACTATTCCGTACTCGAGAAAAAACTGATGGAGCTGATTGATTCCGGAGAAATCCGGTTGCTGGTCAACCTTTCCGGAATGGACTATGTCAGCAGTAGTGGGTTGCGTATTCTCCTCATGGCACTGAAGAGAATTACCATGGCGAAAGGCAAGTTCGTTCTCTGCAGCCTGCAGGAAAACATCAAAGAAATCTTTGAGATATCAGGGTTTACGAATATTTTTGAAATCTGCGATAACGAGGAGGCGGGAAAAAAGGCATTCTAGATCACTGGATCCAGTCATCCGGCACATGGCCTATTATATACACTATACCGACCCCAACTCCACGGAAATGGAGGAGTTTCTGGAGAGCATTCCTGCCTGTCCGGGGACCTGTTTCTTCATTGACATCAACAAGTCGACTGATCTGAAATATTCCGGAGGACTTCCTGAGTGGGGAAGGAACCTGAACAATACCTTCAATTTCATCTCCCTGTTGAACGATTTTCCCGACAGTATTGTCAAGGGGATCGGAGACGAGATCATGCTCTTCATCCCGGATGATAACCTAAGGAAGAAAAAGACAATCAACACCTATTATCAGCTTCTCGAAGAGATTTTCTCAACGGTAAGCAATATCAAAGATTTCCCGCTTACGGATATGTTTCTTCCCTGCAAAGTCTCCATTCATTATTGTACCGAGGTCTATAATGTGACATTTTTCAAGGATACCAACGACTATTATGGAAGGGATATTGATTTGACAGCCAGGCTTATGACAAAGGCACTGGAGAACAGGATCGTGCTGAGTGAGAAGTTTTTTGTGAAGGTACGGGGCGATCTGGTGAATCTCGGCCTTCCTGCCAGTTATGGCTGCCTCTCCAAGGTTTCCGGAAAATTTCTGGAAACATTTCGGGGGGTGCCGGAGAGTACGGAGTACAGGATACTGGATGCTTGATGTGGCCCCTAAATCCCCTGAAGGGGACTTCCTTCGCAAAAAGCGAATAATGAAACAAGAAACAAAAAACATGGAATAAGGAACAAGCAACCCGAAACCCGAAACCCGAAACCCGAAACCCGAAACCCGAAACCCGAAACCCGAAACCCGAAACCAAATGATCTGGACCTATGTTCTTCTCGTTGTTACCGTTCTTCTCTCGGGAGCGGTTGTGTTTCTTTTTAAACATGATAACACACGGGTCCTTAAGTTGTTATTAGCTTTTAGCGGAGCTTTCCTGATCGGGATCACGTTTCTAAATCTCATCCCTGAGGTATATGAAGATCACATTGAATATATCGGGCTTTTTATCCTGCTGGGGTTTCTGTTACAATTGTTGCTGGAACTTCTGACCCGGGGTGCTGAGCATGGACATGAACACGATTGTGAAAACTGCCATAAGGAGGACCATATTTCTCCTGTGCTGCTGATGGTTGGATTGTGCACACATGCTTTTCTTGAGGGGATGCCGATTGTTCCTTCGTTTGATCCCGAAACCCGGAATATTTTGGTAACCGGGATCATCATCCACAATATTCCGATTTCGCTGGCACTTGTGACGCTTTTTCTCCACTATGGCATGACGAAGGGAAGGGCTGTTGGTTTGCTTCTGATTTTTGCCCTGATGACACCGTTAGGATCGCTGGTCAGCCAGTTCATCCAGGCGGCCACCCTGCAGGACATCTCGCACTACTTCAACTACGCGATGGCACTTGTGATCGGGATCTTTCTCCATGTCTCAACATCCATTCTGTTTGAGACCGAAGAGAATCATCAATACAACTTTCGAAAGTTCCTTACCGTCATCCTGGGTCTGGCTGTTGCATTTGCCATTACCTACTTCGGTCATGCCCATTAAAAAATCCTTTGCGGGAGAAAAAAAACTTATTACTTTTGCAACCCCAATCGCAAAGACGAAGAACGAAAGACGAAGGACGAAGGACGAAGATGCAGGTATCAATTCTTAATTCGTAATTCTTAATTCGTAATTTGTAATTCGTAATTTGATCCGCCCAGGTGGTGAAATTGGTAGACACGCTACTTTGAGGGGGTAGTGCCCTTACGGGTGTGCAAGTTCGAGTCTTGTCCTGGGCACCTGAGAATGAGAAACGCCATTGTAAATCAAGTATTTACGGTGGCGTTTTTTCGTTGGTTGGACAAGCCGACAGCGTTGGCCACCCAAGTCCGATTGGAATAGACAAGTTTAGATGTGTTAATATCACACTTACTAGGATTGCAGACACAGATACTTATTTCTCATTGATTTCATTTTGTTACAGGCGTAATTTCGTAAGCTGATGATTGAATAATCTGAAATTAAATCGAAGAATAATACATATGAATATATTTTGAGTTCTTGAAAAAATAACATCATGAAAACAGGTAAATTAATATTGGTTGTACTCATAGTATCAACTGTGGGAGTCCTCTCCTGCAGGAAGATGGAGCAGCCTAAAGAAGAGAATGGGATCCAGAAATCGATGGAAGAGATCAACGTTGATCCTAACTTCAACTGGGAAACAACCAAAGCGGTGGAGGTTATCCTCACTGGAAACAAAACCGGTGTGATTAAAATTAAACCGGTGGAGGGCGATTTCTACTATCACAAAGGCCTTCTCTCCGTTGGAAATACATACAAAACAGAAATCTCAGTTCCAACCTCCGTGAAAGAGGTGATTCTGGTATTTCAGGGCAATACATATACGGTCCCGATATCAGGAAACCAGCTGAACTTTAGTTTCAACAAGTAAAACGGAATTGTTATGAAAACGAAAACAATACTATCCACGTTCATTCTGTTGCTGGCTGTTTCTGGAAGCCTGTTTGCAACCACCCGGTATGTGTCTCTTTCAGGAAGCAATACCGCTCCTTATACCAGTCTGGCCACAGCAGCCAATACCTTTCAAACTGCGATCGGTGCAAGCACTGCCGGCGACCTGATACTGGTGGATGACGGGACTTATATATTAAGTTCAAAGATCTCCTTAACGATTGGAGTTACCATCAGAAGTATCAATGGATCATCTGCAGCTATCGTGGATGGAAACAACGCTACAAAATGTTTTGAAATTAATCATGCCGACGCACTTGTTGACGGCTTCACGATTAAAAATGGCAAAAACCTCAGCGGTTTCGGAGGTGGAGTGAATATTACATATGCAGGCACCGTGCAGAATTGTTTCATCACAAATAACCAGGCCAGGGATGGCGGAGGTATTGCGTTGGATTATGGTGGTTTGGCTCAGAACTGTATTGTCACGAATAACACCTCACAATACGGTGGTGGGATTCGCTGTTTGAATTCAGGGACTACCGTCAGAAATTGTTTGGTATTGAATAATACAACCACCAATCTGGGTGGTGGTATCAACACCTGGAATGGTGGAGATATCTATAATTGTACAATTGCTCACAACACTTCTCCTGTGGGGAATGGTGCCGGAATCAGGACTCGGGGTGCTGGTCATGTGTATAATTCTATCATATACGAAAATTACAACACATCAGGTATCCTGGAGAACTGGGATGTGGATGGAAGCACGCATTCTTATACTAATGTGTGTACTGTCCCTCTGGCGCCAAACGGGTCTAATAATATTACTGCCGACCCAAGCTTTGTGAGCATAACGCCAGGTTCAGAGGACTACCACCTTCAGGCGGGTTCCCCCTGTATCAATACCGGTCAGAATGCCGGATGGATGGCTACAGTAGCCGATCTGGATGGCAATTCACGGATCCAGGATGGTGTTGTTGATATGGGCACATATGAATCAGCGCCTGCTCCGGTAGATACTGATGGAGACGGAGTGGCAGATGTTGATGATGACTATCCCAACGATGCCGACAGAGCCTTTGATAACTTTGAACCGGCTTCTGGATACAGTACGCTTGGATTTGAAGACCTCTGGCCCGGAATGGGTGATTACGACTTCAATGATCTGGTTTGCGATTATCGGTTCCAAACAGTTACCAATGCCTCGAATAAGGTCGTAGAGATTTTCGGTACGTTTGTAATCAAAGCGTTTGGTGCCAGTATGCACAACGGATTTGGTTTCCAGTTTGCAAATGACAATGTAAGTCAGGCGCATTTGGATGTTTCCGGCTATCATCTTGAAGCTGGAAGTTATATATCTCTCGAATCTAACGGTCTGGAATCAGGTCAGGCAAAACCAACGATCATTGTATTCGATAATGCCTTCCATCTGATGCAATACCCGGGGAGTGGTACCGGTGTTAACACGGTAAAATCAGCGCCTTATGTTACACCTGAAACTGTAAATATCTATATTGAGTTTACCTCCCCTATCTATTCTATCGCACAGGTTGCTATTGCACAGTTCAATCCATTCATGATTGCGGATCTGGACCGGGATGTAGAAATCCATCTGCCTGATTACCCTCCAACAACTCTGGCCGATCAAACATTGTTTGGGACAGGGAAAGATGACAGCAATCCGTTGATTGGTCGTTATTACAAGACAGCCAATAACCTGCCATGGGCAATTAAAATCACAGAGAGTTTTGCCTATCCAAAAGAGGAGGTCCAGATTGTTGCTGCATACAATCACTTTGTAGAGTGGGCCGAAAGTAATGGTGTTCTTTTTACCACCTGGTATGAGGATATTGATGATAACCGAAACGACTCGAATATTTATTAAAACAACTACTTCTGAATTCTCATTTTACATCAGGCTGTCCGGATTTCCGGGCAGCCTTTTTTACAGGCTTTTTTTATTTTGACTATGAGGAATATTCTCTATTTTTGCCCTCCCAATTCGAAGTTCAAATCGTCAGTTCGTACTTCTTATTACTGACATCTAACTTCGAACCGCTGCCCAGATGGCGGAATTGCAATACGCTCCTGTTTTGAGGGTATTCCAAATTTTCCAGTTGTTTACATTCGGAATGGGATCACCATTACGGTATTTTGTGGTTTTCTGGTTCTCAGTCATCCAAACCTGGGTGCCCCGGAATTCATCGGTGGTTGTATAGGTCGACTTCCTTTCTCATAAATGTAAAACAAATGTAATTATTTACAAATATCATCGCAACCTGATTTTTGTATTTTTACACACTGAACAATCCATACTGAAATGAGATTTCCAACACTTCGGCTATGCATTACTTTAATTGGACTTCAGCTTTGCCTGATGGCTGTGTCAGGTAAAAACGACACATTGGAGGTGAAGAACGGAGATCTGCTTGTTGGTGAGATCAAGAGAATATTTTCATCTTCAAGGGATGGGTGGCAATGATGGGTGTTGATTTTTTGCAAAATGCCGAACTGGAGATCAAATTGAGGTCAAATACCAAATTGGGCATCGGGAACTTCCTCGCCAGGAACAACAAACTTTATCTTCTGCTTTGAGGCGGCATCAATAGAGAAGATTTGCAATGCCACTGTCAAATATAATTTTGACGGTTCAGAGAAAACAATTACTTTTGCCATCCCAAAAGCCCAGATGGCGGAATTGGTAGACGCGCTAGTTTCAGGGACTAGTGTCCATTGGATGTGCAGGTTCGAGTCCTGTTCTGGGCACCCACAAATTGAAGGAAAACGCTGTAGATTAAACACTTACAGCGTTTTTACTTTTTCTAAGGTATATGTATAGGTATATCCTCGTTAAGGTTTCATGAGCCTGTCAAACACCCTCTGCGTATACTGAGAAGATAATCCTCCCAGAACAATAGATTTCATCTTTACCTCATCATTCCGGAAGTTCTTCATGTTTTGGAAGTAGCCGGTTACTGCATTATAGACACCGTATGCTGTTCCCCGGATGCTATCGATCTCAGTGGCTTCATTATAGTACTGCAGAACACTTCCTATCATATTCGTCTTCCTGGTGGATAGTTCAACGTCTCCGGTCAAAGCCAAGGCTTTTATCTCATCTTTATTCAAGAAAGCTCTGGTTACAATTGATTTCATGTCCTTGTCTGACACCCGTTTATCATACAGAAGACGAAAGGTATCCTGCAGCTTATCCAGGTATTTGGAATGTAACCCCATAATCAGGGCTGCTTCCAGGAAGCGTTCCCTCACATTCTGCGTGTGCTTGATGTAAACCCTGTTGGTGCAATGGGAGAAGGAAGCATTGAGGGTGTTCTGGCATACTACCCTTACCGGAGTGAAGAATGCTGTGATCGCCATTGAACCGTCATGGGAGGAGCAAAGGACGAGGTAGTTGTCTATAGGACTGTCACTACCAATGATGATCTGCTTTGGAAGTTTGGCAGTGATGAAGATCACGCCACCCTTTCCCAGACATCCAGCTGTTTCATAGATTGCTTTGCCTTCTCCAACGATCTGATCAAAGAACGAAAAGACATCACGATTCTGGACGATGGTGTAATCTTTCCCAACCAGCCCCAGGATATCATTATTATCTTCCCTGACTGTCACGAAGTGATCTGGAACTTCCAGCCATCTCTCTGAGAGAAGGCGTTGTTTCTCTATCGTGAAGTCCAGCCCTCCATGTTCAATTGCTTCTTTAGCAGTGAATACATGGTCGAGGACTGTTCCCAGATTATGCCAGGCAGGCTCAACAGCACTTACGAAGGAGTGCCTGCCGGTATTGGTGTTATAATTTAAGTTGTGCATATTGAATTGATTTAAAGAGTTAATAATAAATGTTTTGTTGTTTTTTCAAAGAAGAGGATTTTCTACCGGATAGCTTAATTACTTATGGCAAGGATGCCTCCCATTACTTAGTTGCCGGCGTCTTTATGGCCTGGCTATAAAAGAAATAGGTTAGTATGTTTTAAATTTCTATTTTTACTTTGTGAAGAGAATCCAATAAATCCATCAAAAATGAGAACATCCAGAATTATGAGCTTATTTGCGGTTTTGATAATCGTAACAGTAGCTGTAACGTACAACTCTTGTAACAAAAAGGAAGAGACACCCACCAACACTGTTCCGGTATTATCCACCAAGATTGCTACTGATGTTACCAGCTCCACGGCAAAAGTGGGAGGAGAGGTTACGAGTAACGGAGGAGCTTCTATAATTGATCGGGGTGTGTGTTACAGTACTTCATTAAATCCTACCGTTGCAGATCTCTCAATTCAATCGGGAAGTGGTTTGGGAGTTTTTGATTGCACAATAGCAGGACTTAGTGAGAACACAACCTACTACTATAATGCCTATGCGATAAATAGCGTTGGAATTGGGTATGGAGATCAGAAATCATTTACCACCCAAGGAGGTGGTGGTGGAGATTTACCGACAGTTTCAACAAACTCTATTTCAAACATCACAGAGACCACAGCCACCTGTGGTGGGGATATAACTGATCAGGGAACCTCCTCCGTCACAGCCAGGGGTGTATGCTGGAGTACTTCTGTAAATCCGACAACATCAGACTCTCATACAAGTGATGGCAGTGGTACAGGTAGTTTTACAAGCGCTATCACAGGATTATCTTCAAGTACATCTTATTATGTAAAAGCATATGCCACAAACAGCGTAGGTACAGCTTATGGCAATCAACAAAACTTTGCTACTTCTGGAGGAAGTGGGACAGGTTGTCAGGGAATTACTACCATCACCGATCCTCGAGACGGACAGGTTTATCCTACAGTGGAAATTGGAAACCAGTGCTGGTTTAAAGAGAATTTGAACGTAGGGACAAGAATCAACGGCAATCAAAATCAAACCGATGACGGAATCATCCAAAAGTACTGTTATCTGGATGACGAGAATCTATGCGATGCCTATGGCGGACTCTATCAATGGAACGAAATGATGCAATACGTTACTAATAATAGCACCAAAGGAATTTGCCCTGTTGGATGGCATCTGCCTTCAAATACAGAGTTGATTTTCCTGACAGATTTTCTGGGAGGGTTTTTTGAAGCCGGAGGAAAGATGAAAGCGACAGGAAATACTTACTGGGCCCCACCGAATTCAGGCGCCACAAACAGTTGCGGGTTTACCGGTCTCCCGGGGGGTTACCGGAACGACGTTGGCCAGTTTTTGGACATGTCATTTACTGCAAGCTTCTGGTCTTCGTCGCAGGTTGAGGAGACTCCAAGTTCTGCATACGCCGATAACCTATACCACAATGCCACATGGGCGAACAAAACTATCCCCGGCAAAATATTGGGACTTTCAGTCCGGTGTGTCAAGGATTGAGTGCGCCCAGACGCACACAAAACGACCGGGGAATAGACCCGGTCAATAGTTGTGAGTTTGCTGTAATCGGAATCATACCTCAGTGATCTCATTCCTTTTGGAACAATCTTCAATTGGACAGGAATTACAGAGCTTTGGAATAGGTGTCATTGGCCATCCAATTGACTCCCACTCCAGGATAGACGACACAACCCAACGGATTGTCCGGTACAGATCAACCATTCTGCTTGTCGCCTTGTCTGCCTTCTGAGGATCAGGATCGTTGATATCGGTGATTACCGGGATATCCCTGAATCCTGCATTATTCCCTTTGTAATCGAATACCAGATACACAAACGGCCTTCCAAAGATCAACCGGGACATCATGGCTTCTGTGAAATCAGCCTGTTCCATATTCCCCCAAGGCGTAGAATGAAATAATCCGTTTGAGTAAGTATCAACATTATTCCTGTCCTTTGTCAGCTTCAGATCAATTGTGGCTTCCGAAAATGCATAATGACCGTTCTTAATGGGGGAGAGAAGATCAAGGGTGCCATCCAGATAAATAGGGATATCCCATTGACAGGCAGGATCCCTCCACCTTCTCTTGTGATATAACTGAATCCGGTTTTGTTCAACCTCAAGTCCATATTCCTCTCTCATTTGTTTGAAAAGCTCAACAGCACTGTCGATACGTTCATGATCTGCGAGTTTTTCTCCTGTCTTCTTATGTCTTGGGAGATCAATTGTTGTTTGTCCATTTACTGAAGAACCCAAGCATTTACTTTCAAAGTACAAGCCTTTGAGCATCGATTCTGATGGAGGAGAAACCACATCCCTTAACAACAGCGTGTGGTAAACTTTGTAAGGGCATACAGGATAGGCTCTCCTTTGTAAATCAACTGCCTGATCAGGGACTTTGAGATTCTGAGTTCGGTTATCTTTCCCGTAACAAGAGAGAGGTCAACCTTCGGTGGATAGTTGTCGTTAATAGTCTCCACTGATAAGCTGACCTCTTTCACATTGTCTTGTGGTATGTCAAACCTGGACTGCATGACCGATCTCTTTAAGTGGTTGAAGGAAGGTCTCTGCTGTCTCAATGACCTGTTCCCTGCGGAGAATCCCAAGCTCAGTGAACGGGATGCATTCCACGGCAAGCTGGAGAGCATAATACCTCCGTGAGATCAGATCCCTGAAGTGTGGATCATTGTCGTCAAGATTCGCTGTTACCCATTGATTATAGATCCCGGCCAATGTATTGTGGATCCCTGTAACAAGCTATAATGCGGTTCTCTATTTTTGTCAAGCTGGTATTCATATTCTGAACATTAACGGTCCCGGAGAGGTTCCTCAATCTCTTCTCTTCTGGATTCCATTCCTTGGGCTTTACCTTGATCCCTGTATTCATAATAATATGTTCCTTCCCAAAAGCAAACACCATCCTGATCACTGTTGACTCATTTAATTTTTTTGGAGCCTTAAGGTTAAACGTTACCGATGCCATAATCTTAAATCTATTTGACAAAGATACAAAAAGGTATATCCAGAGGTATATCCTAATTTAGAAATAGTTGTTTTTTATCCAGAGCAGTTTCGCTACAGCTTAAAAAGCTTACTGACAGTACGATCACTTCCTGAGGTGATTATAATCATGTAGGGACCAGGGGATAACGATTCAATATGCCAGGTTAACTGATGCTGTCCCGGGGCCAATCGTTCACTTAGGATCTCCCTGCCCATCATATCGCGAAGTGAAACGGATATCGCATCATTTACAGGGTTTTGTGTTTTGATATCCATGTTAACAATAGAAACTGCCGGATTCGGGAAGAGCTTGATGCTGAAGTTGGATGATGTGCTGTTGTCAACTCCTGCTGAAAGACTCAATGCAATTTCAAAGTCGATGACACCGGTTGAGGTGCCTTCGAAGCCTGTAAACCGCAGACGATACACGTTGGTCGGTTGATCTTTCACATAAAAGAGCATGGAATCTTCAATAAGGTACGACATCGCATTGAAGTCAAACCACTTCCAGTCCCAACCAATCGTTGACCGGCTGCTGTCCCAAGGAGCAGATTCCCAGTCGTTGAATTCGGGATCAACGGGGTAAAATTTCTTGGCAACAATAGCAGGATTACTGAGAACGCCCGTTACAACTACCGGTGCTCCGGTAGGATGCCATGCCATGTATTTGGTAAATAGGATATCCCAGCTCTCTTTCGCAGGCTGATAGTCAACAGGTATGTTGACCTGCATGTCGAGTCCCACCATGACTTTACCTGTAAAGGGATCACAGTCTAAAGAAACTTCCTGGAAATCGGACCCATCCAGATTGGCATACCGGATAACATAGGCGTTATCCAGGATATTCTTCTCAACGATCCATACTTTCTTGAAACTGCCGTCAATGAGTTGCATGATGAAGATGGAGTCGCCGGTTATGATCTGTGTGGTTGGGCTGTATACTCCCCATCCATAATCAGGATATCCGGAGGAGTTACGGTTGAAAGCGCCGTTTTCCCAATTGTCAGGGTCGTTGTACATGGTGGGCCAGGTATATAAATCGATGGTGTCGACGGCATCCCAGCCCGAAATATCGGCATAGGGATATGTCCAAAGGGTGGCTCCGGTACCGTCGTTGATGAGGATGCTGGCACTTTCCGGCATGGTCATGAAAGAGATATCCCAAACATTGCGTGCCGCCGAAGAGGTATTGAACGTAGTGAACTGGTAATAGATTTCATTGGCATACCCCGATCCCATAATCACCTGCTGCGGCAACATCGGTATCTGCGCCACTCCTGTTTCTGCTGAAGCCATCAGGAATAGAATCATTCCTTTTAGCCAGAATTTGAACCGTATCGTTGTCTTCATAAGAACCTCCTGTTTTATGGTTTATTGGTTGCTTGGTTAAATCAATGGATCAATCTTTTATACATCGGACACTCAATCCGCTGTTTTTACTGTGAAGTTCGCTGAATGCTCCTGCATAGCTGGTGCTAATCCAGATTCCGACAACATTTTCGTGGTCTATGGATGTAGTCCACCAGTACCCGCTGGGACCAAGACCCGAATAGCCTCCGCCTGAGAAACTTCGGAAGCCTCCCGGGAATGCAGCGAATCCGGATTCATTCGTGCCAAGATAATTGGGTGGAAGCCAGAAAGGGTGCTCATACAAGGCGGTGAGGGAGGACTTAAGTTTGCCGCCCGCAACAGGATATCCTCCAAGGTAAGCAAACAAGGTATCCCACTCAGCCAATGAGGGAACATGCCACCCAACCGGACAAAGCCCCCTGGGATCTTCCACCGTATAGAAGTTATAAAGCGCTCCGTATGCCGACCCATAGATCTGGTAATCATTGTCGTACCATGAGTATGCGCCGGAAGAGAGTTTGGTCCAATCATCGTATCCTGATACGTTTGGTATAGGAGCCATCGTGTTGTAGTGCGTCACTTTCAGGTTTTCTGCCATCCACTCCTGGTTGCCGATCATTACGGTCTGGTAATCATTTCCATCAACATCAGAGACGATTCCGTACATGGTTTTGAGGAATAACTGTGCCCCGTAGCCTGTGCCGGTTTCGTTGGTGGCGTATGCCCTGACATAGTAAAGGGTGTTCGGTGTCAAACCACTGATTGTGCTCACGAACGAACCTGCTCCTGAACCGCCAGGAGCTTTCTCGCTGTTTACGGTAGGCAGGGGAGATGTACTCCAGCAGACTCCTCGTTCAGTGATGGTGCTTCCCCCGTCTGTAATGATCAGGCCGCCACTCTCGGCAGAAGTCATTGTCACGGCGCTCAAATTGTAGGTCTCCAGCGAAGGAATTCTGTTCTCTTCCTTTTTGCAGCCAACGATGAAAGTAAGGCCTATCAGCAGGAAAGTCAGCTTATTTAACCGTGCAAGATACATGATCATGAATGTAGATTGAAGTGATTTTCCCCATTTTCCTGATGTCAAAGCTAACAGATTTTTTTTAAATCACCACTTTTCACCTTGAACTATTGTACTGTATTGGATTTTGAATATAATTTAGTTCATCGTTTCTCCTTCTCCGAATACTCCTTGGCTATATCCAGGAAGTTTGAAAGGTAAATATTTCCCTGTTCACGATGGGAATCAAAAAAACTCGTGGTTTCTCCCGAAGATTTCCTATTTTCGGAAACCCATTTGAACCAGAGTACCAGAACACCTTATGCTGCACACTACTCAACAGTTGACTTCATTTAAATGGTTCCTCCTGCTATGTTTTTTTGTTTGTATTTCGATAACGGCTCATTCACAGCAGGCCGGTTACAAGCTATACACCATCGACGATGGACTTGCCCAATCAGAAGTGACTTCACTGTTTCAGGATTCAAAGGGCTTTATCTGGATAGGAACAAAAAGCGGCATCAGTAGGTTTGACGGACATGCATTCAGGACAATCAGCGATACGGCCGGCGTTTCCAAATCGTGGGTGACCGATATCTTTCAGTTGAATGACAGTACACTTGTGTTTGCCAGTCGGAACGGCATTACCTTGTTTTCTTACGGTTCAGTGAAAGATCAGGTAAAATCGTTCCGATTGCCCGAGCGTATTCTTTGTTCGTGGGTCAGGGAAGAAACCCTATGGCACGTAACCCTGGAAAATTCTTTACCTGTTTTGTATCAGATTAAGTGGGATGGCATGGAACGGGTTAATCATTCTTTTCTGGATCAGATTGCAGACAAGATGCAACTTACAGGAATGGTCAATATCGCCATCTCCCCGCGTGATGGAAATATGTACTTCCGGACAAAGGAAGGAAAGCTGGCCTGTCTTCGGAAGAATGGAGATATCAGGACGTTACCGGTACATTCGTTTGGAAAGATTTTTAAGGGGAATGATGATGCTCTGTATGTGTCAACACCTGAAGGTGTTTTGTCAGGTTACCTTTCGAACGATGCACTGCGTCACTGGACGGGGTATTCGTCCAGGTTGCCGGAATCAGTTAAATTCTTCAGGATATCAGACACTTCACTTTCCCTGGTTGCCGATCTCGGGATGAACGAAGAGATGCTGGAAAGTTCTGTGCTGATAGTGAATCAGAAAAAGATTTTTTTTTCAACCCCGGAGCATCCCTACATCCTGCTCATGGAAGATGGTAAATGGTGGGAGGCCAGACTTGATTTCGCCGCTGTGAACGCCCTGTTGTGCGACCGGGAAGGGAATCTCTGGGTTGGATCGCCGATGGGACTGATCAAAGTCTTTTCACTGGCGTTAACACATTTTGATGAAAAGGACGGGTTGTACTCCAACCTGCAATGCATCCTTGAAGACCTCCATGGAACCATGATTGCCGGTGGTTATGAAAAGGGCTTGCAGCGATTGGTGAATGGACGGTTTCTCCCTATATCTTATCCCCCAATGCCGGAATTGGCGATACCACCCCAGGTATATCCCGGAGGAGGACGTGACCGGGAGGGAATCCTGCACATTTGCATGAACCCATGTGCCTACCTTCTGTGGGATGGCCAAAAATGCATCCTTCCCTACGGATTGCCTGTGCTCTCATCAATCAGCTTTTACGAGGATACTGCCACTCTTACCAACTATTATGGTACTACTTACGGCCTGATGAGCCAGCAACAAGGAAAGGAGGGTTACCGGATGCAGGATATCTCACCGGGTGGTAAAGGAAACAAAACGGTTGCCTTGATGCAAGACGGGAAAGGAAGACTTCTGCTGGGAGGTTTTCAGGGGCTGTCCATGATGGAGGGAGATTCAGTGATGCCACTGCCCACCGCTGAGTTCCCTTATGCCAAAGGAGCCAACGCAATGGTACGGGATTCATGGGGGAATGTTTGGATCGGGAATACAGACGGGTTGTGGCACTTTGACAACGATACGTTCCGGAAAATTGAGAATCCCTGGTTCGATGGACTGGTGGTGAGTCTTGCAGTTGTTGACAGCTCCATGCTTTTCATTGGGGGAATCCATGGCATGGGTTTTCTGAGCCTCACTGACTTTTACCATTCTGATACTGCCAGAATTCGCTACTTCAATTCAAGCAATGGCTTCAATGGAAGAGAATGCCAGCAGAACGCGGTATGCGTGAATCGCCAGGGCATCGTTTGGGTAGCAACCACAAGCAACCTGATGCGGATAGATCCGAATCGGCTTCCGGATGAATTGCCGGGACCACAAACCTACATCACTTCGGTGAGTGTGATCGACGACCAGATGCAGTCGGTCCCATTGGTGTCAACTGCTTTGACCAAAGAATCCCTGACACTTGACCATCAGGATCATAACATTCGGTTCGATTATACCGCTGTCTGGTTCAGAGCCCCCGAGTTCGTCTGGTTCCGGTACCGGCTGACAGGTCAGGATGCGGTTTTTTCGCCACCCACAAAAGAACGTTTCAGCTCCTATACCAATCTTGCTCCGGGCATTTATACGTTTGAGGTCATTGCATGCAATGAGAACGGAAACTGGACGGAACATCCCGCTACGCTTACGATCCACATCCGTCCGGCATTCTGGCAAACGTGGTGGTTTTTTCTGTTTGCTGTCGTGCTTGCAGCTGGTTTTGTTTCAGGTGGAACATGGTTGGTGTTTCGCCGCTCCCGGCTTAAGAAACAGAAAGAACTCATATATAAGCAAACCGTGGCTGAGCTGCAATTCAGGACATTCAGGAATCAACTGGCACCGCATTTTATTTTCAACGCACTCAATGCAATCGGATCTACCATCTACCGCAATGAACTGAAACTGTCGTACGATCTGCTGCACAAATTTTCAAAACTCATTCGCTCCACGCTAGTCCATGCTGAAAAGACCAGCAGAAAACTTGGAGAAGAGATCGAATTTGTCAGCTATTACCTGGAGATTGAAAAGATCAGGTTTGACAGGAAGATATCATACAACTTCAGCATCGGCGAGAAGGTCTCTCTTGACCAGCAGGTACCTCGTATGATCATCCAGACATTCGTGGAGAATTCGGTGAAACACGGATTGATGTATAAGGAAGGTGATGGTCATATTGCGGTGGATGTCAGCCAATTGGAAGACTGTCTTCTGATAACCGTGGAAGATAACGGGATTGGCCGGGATGCCGCGACCAGATACAGGGGGGAATCAACCGGCAAGGGGATGGAGATCATTCGCGAGTTTATCCGGTTATTTAATACCTTTAACCCCGAAAAAATATCTGTTGAAGTGGAAGATCTCTTTGCCGAAGGGGAGGCTTCCGGGACCAGGGTACTTGTGAAACTTCCTGTTAACTACACATATACGTTAAACAATGCAAAAGAAGGTTCTGCAAACCGTTTTGGTGGATGATGAATCCAATGCGATCCGCCTTGTTGAGGATATCCTCTCCGGGATTCCGGAGATTGAAGTCACCGATCGCTTTACCGATCCGGTAAAAGCACTGGTATCCATGAAACAGAAACCACCCGACCTGTTGTTCCTCGATATCCAGATGCCCAGATTGAGCGGATTTGACCTTCTCAAAAGCCTTCGCACAGCAGGGATTCCCATTCTGGTGATCTTTGTGACAGCGTATGACCAGTATGCCATTGAAGCCTTTCATGAGGAGGCTTTCGATTACCTGCTCAAACCGGTTTCCCCGGAAGAGGTAAAAGATGCTGTTGGGCGCTTATTGCAGCGGGTTGACCTGTACCAAAGTGTTCAACGGATCGACCGGATGCTTTCGAGGATGGATGGGCAGAAAATTCAGATTCCTGACCGCAATGGCATCAATTTTTACGATCCTGCTGATATCCTCTATATTGAAGCAGATGGCAACTACAGCACCATTCACCTGAAAACAAAATCACATCTTGTCACCCGCCAGATCGGATCCCTGGAAGAGATGCTTTCGGAGCATGGTTTTGTGCGAACCTGCCGGTCTGTGTTGATCAATCCCCGCTACCTGACACGCCTCGACCGGAAACAACATACCTGTATCCTTGATTATGAAGGCCGAACCTTTGAACTGCCTGTCTCCGAAGATCGGATGCGGGGGTGGGGGTAATTACCTGATCACCACTAATTTTTCAATCCGTGTTCCCTCCTTCGTTCTAAAAATAATCGTATAAAGTCCTGCTGGTAGCGACCGAAGATCCAACTGCTTCCGGGTTTGGCCAGATGTTGAGAGTCAACACTTTTTCTTCTGGGACACCGGTACAGGTCTCCACAACCACGCTGAATTCCTGAGAGGACGATCCGGGATCAAAAATGGAATAACTGCCGTCACTTTCGTGATATCGAATGACGCGTTATTCTGGGTGAAATAGAGATTCTGGAGGCTATCCATGGTAAGTCCGGATGGCCATGTGTATCCACTAACAAAAACAGTTTTATTGCCGGAGAGGTCAATTTTTGCGATCGTATTAGAGTAAGTCCCTGTATAACTAGCCCAGCTATGGTTTGAAAACTCAAGCTGAAATGGTCTATTGTATTATCCGGTGCAAAGGATGGATGAAAGGTTCAGACTATTGTAAGAATCCAGCATCTAAAACCCGCTCAACTCCATCGTCACAGTAGGGATTAACAACAGGAATCCCAGGATGAAAAGGATCAGGATGAAAGGGAAGACCCATTTTACCCACTTGGAGTAAGGGATGCGGGCGATGCCCAGGACACCCATCAGGACGCCGGAGGTAGGGGTGATCATGTTGGTGAAGCCGTCGCCGAACTGGAAGGCCATCACGGTAGCCTGGCGCGAGACCTGGATCAGGTCGGAGAACTGCGACATGATTGGCATCGTGAGAGCCGCTTTTGCCGAGCCGGAGGGCATGAAGAGGTTGATGAAGGTCTGGATCACATACATCATGCTCACCGAGGTGAAGCGGCCCCAGTCGGCCATCCCGCTGGAAACATAGTAAAGGAGAGTGTCGATTACTTTCCCGTTTTTCAGGATGATGATGATCCCTCCGGCGAGGCCTACAATCAAGGCGGCACTGAGGATGTCTTTGACGCCATCCAGGAAGTATTTGGTAATTTCGTTCAGGGAGTAGTTCATTGCCAGTCCGGATGCCAGCCCCATCACAAAGAAGAGGGTGGCGATCTCCATCACATACCAGCCGTATCCCATCACTCCAACAATCAGGAAGATGATGGTGAATGCCAGCAGGTTGAGAATGAAAAACTGTACAGTCTTCAGCAAGGCCAGGGCACTGGTAACCAGAAAGAGTCCGGCCAGGATTGGAAGGATAGGGAATGTCCACGAAAGGTTGCCCACGTGGATCGTGGAATAGGGAAAGATGGCCGCATAGATGATCAGGCAAATCTCAATGACGCCGAACACCACCCAGGCCGATATGGGTGTTTGAAATGTAATCTGCTCTATCTCCCCTTCATTTGCCTGCCTCCAGTAGGCATCCTCTTCGTAAACTACCGAGCGTTTGGGGTCTTTTTTGACCTTGTTGGCGTAGCGCAATATATACCCTATCCCAATGATATTGATGATGAGAAAACAGATAAACCGGTATTCGATCCCGGAAAAAAGAGGGAGATCGGAAAGTCCCTGGGCAATTCCGATCGTAAAGGGATTCAGGATAGCGCCGGTAAAGCCGAGGCCGGCTGCGACAAAGCAAAAGCTGACCCCTACAATGGAGTCGTACCCCATCTTGATGGCCAGGGGAACGAAAATGATCGTAAAAGCAATGGTCTCTTCACTCATGCCAAAAACGGCTCCAAAAATGCTGAACATCAGCATGATCAATACAATGATCAGGTTGTCGACTCCGATTGTTCGGAGCAACCTGTTATGTTCCATCTTTTTGGTAAACCGGAGGAATGAATAAATCCCCATGTCGATCGCTTTGGTCTGGTTCATGATCCAGAAAGCGCCTCCGATCAGAAGAATAAAGACAATGATGTTGGCTTTGTCGACAAAACCGTCGAAAATGGCTGAAAAGATCTCCCAGGTCTGGGGAGAGTTCCCGGTAAATTCAAAACTTTCGGGATTGATCACCTGGCGTTCAATGCCGTTCACAACAACAGCCTGCCGGTTAAATGTCCCGCCCGGAAGGAACCAGGTGAGGAGGGCAGCGAAGATGATGATGAAAAAGACGATGACATAGGTGTTGGGGAACGCTCGTTGCCTTTTTTTCGTCATAGGATGGGGGATTTATCCTACGAAAATAAGAAATTTCAGTGATTTGTTTTCGTCCTTCGTCTTTCCTCCTTCGTCCTTCGTCTTTCCTCCTTCGTTAAAAAGAGCTACATTCGAGTTTTGATAGTTTTGGCCCCTTTTCCTCAACGATGATACACTCTTCGTACTTGTTTTTATTGAAACTCTGCGGGTTCTGGAACTCCAGGATCAGACCGATCTCATGGGCTCCCCCGGTACTCTGAAGGCTTCCCGATAACTGGAGATCATAACTGTACATGAATTTCAGGCTCAGGTTTTCAGTGATGTTATACCTGTATCCGGCTAGCAGGATCAGGGCTGTTGAGGTTTCATGGGTGCTGCTGAACTTGAAATATCCTCCTGCATAAACATTGTATTTCAGAACGTTGACGCCAGCTTGCAACGAGTTCATCCCATTCTGGTTCTGATACATGATACCGGGATTGATCAGCAGCGGGTCACCGAAACCAAGAACGGAATTCTGTGTGGCATAGGGACCTTTCCCCAGAGACAGTACAACGTCGAGATGTGCCACATACTTTCGCGGAAGAGGGGATTTGGATAGTTGATAGATCGATTCATCGGGCTCAAACAGGTGGTCGGCCGAAAATCCGACGGTTCCGGAAAGTATACCTGTTTGGGTTACAAACTTCAGCAACCCGCCTACACCAAAATCGGGAAACAGCCGTTGAAAATTATCGGGAGGATTGACTTCCGAAGTATAAATGCTTCCGTATTTTTCGTTTAACTGGTCGCTGAAGACGAAATCGTTCCAGTGTACCCATTTCTGCACTACAGCGGCCTTCATTCCAACCTGGCAAATCATCGAGGAGGTGAGTGGAATCCGAACCGAGACTGTAAGTCCGGCAGAAAGATTCCGGACAAATCCGATCCCTTCATTATCACGGTTGATTATGATCCCGATTCCTCCTGATCCCGGAAGCCTTCGGTCACCCAGATCCGCAGAAAAATAGAGGGTGTGGAAATCCACTGGCAGGTTTGGCCACTGATCCCTGTAAGAGAATCTCGCCCGGATGCCGTTGTTGAGCCCGGTAAAGGCGGGGTTGTAGTAGAGAGGCGCATTCTGCCACTGCGAATAATTGGGATCCTGACCCCTGGAAACAGAGATCATCAGCATCAACCCAAGAATAGGGATCAGCTGGCTTATTACTCTCTTTTTCATCTCTCCTCGGTTTAATGTTATCGTAAAATCGTTACTGTTCCAAACAGTTGTTTATTCCCGTTGCCGGGATCGCTCCCCTGCCAGACAGAACCATCGACAAATTCGGCGCTGGCTTTCCACATATAGGTGCCCTGAGGCATTAGCTCTCCGTTATAGGTGCCATCCCAACTTTCCACCGGCCGGCCGTTGTCGTCCAGTTTCGTCGATTCCCAAAGCAGGTGCCCCCAATTGTCGTAGATCTCAATCCTGTATCTCTTCAGGTTCACCCCTGCAGGTTTGAATTGCCCGCCAAGTCCGTTTGTCACCGTTGGCGCAAATGCATTGGGGATGAACAGCCCCTTGAAGAGTAGGGTGTAGGGATAGGAGATGGTGTCGATGCAGTTGATGGGGTTGATGGCAATGAGTTTGATGCGGTATGTCCCGTCATAAGAGTAATCAACTACAGGGTCAACATCATAGGAGGTAGATCCGTTTCCGAAGTTCCAGTAATAGAATTTAGCCCCTACCGAGTTGTTTTTGAACTGAACCCTGCCCGGAACATTGCCTACATTGTCCCTGATTGAAAAGGATGCAATGATGGTCTCAACTTGCATGGTAATCTCATTTGACTCAACAGTTACCGGGCCGTTTTTTAGCGTTGTGTTGGTCATGGTACATCTTACTCCATCCCGGTTTTGGATGGCATTCTCTGTGTAATAGGATTCGTTATCACCAACGGTTATGTCGTTTTTATACCATTGATAGATCGGATTTGTTCCAGGTCGCGTGGCTGTAGCCCTGAAGGTCACAGTTTCTCCGGGGCATATAGGATTCTTATTCACTCTGATGGAGATGGCTGGCGTCTGTTTGATTTCGTCTACCCTGATCATTCCCACCTTCATGTTAATGCATCCGGAAACTCCGAAAGCCGCGACTGTATAGTAAAATAGTCCTTTCTGATTCCATTCCACGGTTACCACCGGGCCGTTATTCCCATTTACGAAGACAACGTTTGGAGGCAGCGCTTCCGTCGCTAACCTGGTGTCGGTAAAAATATGCCACACATAGGTTTCGCCTGCTACGGGCTCAACACCCAGCTCAAACCTCTCGCCCTCAACCACCACCGCAGATTCCTGGGCGACGGTTGAGGTGAGAGGAGCGAGCACCAGTACGAAAGCAATGGTGAGGCGTTTGATGATATGCAATGATCGCAATTACGGGTTCTTAACGATAAACGGACCGGTTGCGGGATCAGGAGTAACAGTTGGACGAGCCATGATTGTCTGGTCAACACTCTTTCCAAAAACGATTTCGGGGTTGCAGTCAGTTTCCGAAATAACGTCATCAAGTGAAGTTGCACCAACGGTGATCACACCATCTACGCCAATCGTAATGGCAAGATCGGCAAGCGTTTCAAAGTAGTTGTTGTCAACCTCTATCTTTACGTAGATCGGCAGGCTTCCGTCAAAGGCACAGGTTGCCATATCCGTTGAGGTAGCAATATTTCCTGCAATTGTTGTAGCATGTTCTACAGTGAAAAGTGAGTCAGTTGCCCAGGTAACGGTGGCAAGGGTTTGAACGGCATCGAGTCCTTCAATCCGGAATGACGGGGTCCATTCACCGGCATAGTTGGATGCGATAACTCTGGCATACAACAGGTTTGTACCGTATTCATAGGCTACGGTCGAAGGACTGCCCGGTGTAACAATCGCGGAAGTTACGTTGGCAGCGCAGTAGGTTCCGTTACCACCCGCACCACCCATGTTGTAGATGGCCAGCAGGAAGGTGTTAATCGGGATGATTTCCCATACTTTCATGTTCATGGCGTCACACGTACCGTTGTTTCCAGCAAAGTTTACCACCAGGTAATAGGGGTTGGTCATTCCGTTTACTACAGCTTGTGCCGACCAGGTGATCTCGATCTGGTCCTGTCCGACAGCAGGTGCATTGTAGGTTCCTGATGCAATAATTTCAATACCGGGACTCGGAACCACTCCGGTGGTGCTTAACAGGTCGACATTGGTCGTTACATACCAGGTAAAACTTCCGGTAGTGCTGCTGTAGGGGTTGTCAATAAGAACCTTATAGATATAGGGCTCTCCGGCAGCAGGAGTTAATGGTCCAGGTGTGCAGTTTTGTGCATTAACCGATACGAAACCAGCGAATAACGCCAGTAATGTCATTGCGATTTTTGTTTTCATAATGGTTGGTTTTTGGGTTAATTGATGGTTCATAATGTTTCATTTATTTGTTAAAAATTTCGAGTGATATCAGGCCTTGCAAGTACCGTTACGGTAACAACAGGCCGGCCGGCTTCGGGAGTAACATTTCCGGATGGATCTTCAAGCCAGTATATAATGGTGTTATCTCCTAAGGGAAATTGTATGTTTGAAGGGTACATTGAGATCTGACCTGTGCCGGTGATGATTGTTCCACCAACCAGCTCAATCCTCCAGTGAAGGATAAGCTCTTCAGGAGGGGAGCAGTTGTCGGAGAAGGTTGCCAGATCTAAGTCAAGGATGGTGTTGCCAGAATGAAATGTATGATAATCAGGGCGTTCTGGTGTGAAATCACCCATGCCATCCCACCAGGCCTCAACGATATCCTGCACACATAAGTAGATGGAATCCGGAAAATTGAGGAAGTAAGGTGGCTCATCATCCAGGACTGTTACCGAAGCCGTGGTCGAGGAGCTGCAACCTGCTGCCTCTGCAGTGATTGTGAAGACTGTTGTTTCGGGTTGTTGTGGGTTGGTGCTGTAAAGTGTTCCAGTTATTGGGGTCCCACTCCCGGATGCCGCCATGCCTGTGATTAGAGTTGTATTGTCGCGAATCCAGCTGAAGGTGGTCCCGGGAACACTGTTTGTGGTGGTCAGTACGATCGGCGTGATAGCTGATCCCGGACAGACTGTTTGTGTAGCGGGAAAAGCAGTAACCAGCGGAACCGGACAGTAACTCCTGATTACAATGTCATCAACTCTGTTGTAAGCCGAATCGATCACGAGCCCGCTTCCCTGGGTAGGTTCGTTGGTGAGCATCAGCCACCGGATGCTTATTGAGGCCTGATTGTCGCATGAAGCGGGAAGCGTAGTTGGAGGAATCTGGAACCAATGGTTTCCCGGGGAGATTGAAAACGTTGTGAATGTTGTCCATACAGGTGAGATGCCGATTTTGTATTGGATAAGGAAATCTCTGGGCCCGAAGTCTGATGGAGTGAAGGATTTTTGCCTTGACTCAAAGGTGAGATCCCCATACCCGGCTGTCGAAAATTCGATTTGCCAGTATTTGGTAAGCGCCCCATTACTCCAGAGTTGTGCTGCGGCACAGCGTGTTGTGAAACCCGAGTGATTAAATGAAAGGTTACCTGCTCCTCCGTGAAGTGTGAGGGTCTTGGTCAGGTTTACCGGAGCGCCTCCATCTGCGATAGCATCATCAGGATTATTTGGGAAGTCCCACCGCACAACGACAGATTGGGACAATCCCTGCAATCCGGTTGCAAGAATCAATACAATCGCCCCGATGTGTAAAAATCTTCTCAAATGACTGAACTAAACAAACACTAAATCCACGATAACTGCTGGTAGACCGGCAAAATATGTGCCTCTCACATATGATCATTTACCATATGTTTATAAGTGTCTATTTATGAGAGAGAAAACAAAAAGGAGACGTTATTCTGGTGAAAAACGAGTTGCCTAAACTGAGGGTCAGCGAAGGAAATAATGGAATAAATCGCACAGGTGTGCGGTTTTAGGAGGGGTTTATTTCACGTTTAACGGCGATATTGTATTTTTTCATTTTACGGATCAGTGCATCCCTGGAAATTCCAAGCATATCCGCTGCAGCCTTCTGGTTAAACTCACACCAGTGAAGCGCTTTTTGAATCTGGTCAATTTCAGTATCCTGAAGTGTTGAGACGACCGTGGATGTCGCCTTTACCGTACCGTAGGCTGTTTTCAATGGAAAATCCTGAGCTCCCAGCGTGCCTCCTTTGAAGAGGATGACTGCTCTTTCAGCCATGTTCTTCAGTTCCCTGACGTTGCCCGGGAAATAATAGGATTTCAATTCACGGAAAACATCCTGTTCGATTTTCGGGGTGGTTGAGTTGATCCGTTTTGAAAACAACTCAATGAAATAGACCAGAAGAGGTTCAATATCTTCCGGCCTCTCCCGAAGTGGAGGAATATGAATGGTAAGTGTATTCAGCCGGTGCAATAGGTCCAGCCTGAACCGTTTCTCTTCAACCAATACATCGAGATCGTGATTGGTAGCTGTGATGAGACGGAAATCAGTATCCACAGGTTTGGTATCGCCAACCCGGGTAACTTTCTTATCTTCCAGAACACGTAGCATCTTGGCTTGCAGGGGAAGAGGCATATCTGCAATTTCATCGAGGAAGAGTGTACCATTGTTGCAGATCTCAAAAAATCCTTTCTTCTCCAGGTCGGCACCGGTAAAAGCACCTTTCTTGTGACCGAAAAACTCGCTCTCATAGAGTGATTCTGTAATGGAACCGCTGTTTACGGAATAGAGAATCTCATCTTTCCGTTCGCTGGCGTAATGGATGATCCGGGCTATGTTCTCCTTTCCGGTACCACTCTCTCCCATGATAAGCACACTGGTGTCCCTGAATTTGGCAGCCTGCATGGCAAGATCAAGAACCCCTTTCATTTGTCTGCTTACACCAATCAGATGACGTTCTATTCGCTCTTCCAGTGTCCTGGAAATCAGGGAGTTTTTTAACTCAACCTGACTCAGTCTCCGGTTAAGCCAGAGAAATTTTTCCGTTCGCTCGATGGCTATCTGGATATCAACATGCCTGAACGGTTTCTTCAGGTAATCGATGGCGCCGAGACGCATTGCTTTGATTACTGTCTCCATATCACCGTGTGCGGAGACGATGATCACTTCGATATCGGGATAAATCTCTTTAACCTCCTTTAAAATTTCCAATCCGCTGATCCCCGGCAATCGCACATCCAGGATCAGCAGGTCAATCTCCTTCTCCTCCAGCAGTTGAATCCCCGCTTCTCCGGTGTTTGCCTGAAAAGCCAGAAACCCTTTGTGCTGAAAAAACTCTGTAAGCTCTTCCGTGAAATGAAGGTCATCATCGAGGATGAGTACAGATAGTTTCTCCTTTGCGGAGGAATTGGAAAGTGGAATTCTTTTCATTTCACTGCGAGCCATGCTGTTCCTCTTCTTCTACGAAAATATGCCGCAAACGTTACACTTGCGTGCCATCAACCGGGATTACGATCCGTAAGGTGGTTCCTTCCGAATAGTTGCTTTCCACTTCAATGGTCCCGTTCAGGTCTTTTATAATTCCAAGGGAGATGGATAGCCCCAGTCCGGTTCCTTTGCCCGATTCTTTCGTGGTGTAAAACGGGAACATGACATGGTTGATGCTGCCCGGCGTCATGCCTATCCCGGTATCGGTTACTTCCACGAAGATTGTCCTGGATTTCTGGTAGCTGGTAATCTGAATCTCTTTGTTAAAATCCTCCGAAAATAACTTGATTTTTTCCTGAATCGCATCCTTTGCATTCAGCAGCAGGTTGAGGATTACCTGCTCAAACTGGTAGGTGTTTCCGGTAATCATATCAACGGTATCATCCAGATGCAGGATAAGGTCAATGCCTTTTCCTTTGAGCTGTTCAGAGATCAAGGAGACACCATTTCGAATACTGTCGTTGATACTGAAGGAGATACGCATAATGTCATCCTGCCCTTGCGAGAATGTTCTGATATGGTCGATGATGTATGAGATTCGTTCAATGTTGGCAAATATTTTCCTGCTCTTTTTCTCAAAATAGTTGTGATCAATCTCTTTGTGGTTACCAATCTCTGTGAGTAAGTTGTCAATGCCAAAACTGATGTTATTCAGGGGTTGGTTGATTTCGTGGGCGATCCCGGTGGCCATCTCCCCCAGGCTGGCCATCCGTTCGGTTTGAATTTGCTGCTGTTCGGCTTGTTTGCGTTGGGAAATATCCCGGATGATAGCCATGAGCGCTGATGGGTCGCCGTTGATGTCGTTAATTAATGTGGTACTGATTTCGCTGATAAACTGGGTGCTGTCGGGCCTGCATATCCTGAACTCCACATTTTGCGCCAGCTTGTCCTTGAGAGCTTTATCAATGATCTCTTTAAAACGCAGGACCTCCTTCTCAGGAAGAAATGTGAAAAAGCTTTTTCCCGTGAATCCCTCTCTTCTCTCAATCCCAAGTACTTGCAGCGCTATTGTCGAGATCTCCCTGATCGATCCAGAGATATCCATGATGACGATCCCTTCGGGAGAAGCGTTTAGTAGTGTACGATACATCTGCTCCGAGTCGGCCAACCGTTGTTTTTGTTTGTGCAATTCAAGGAATACCTTGACTTTACTTAACAGGATCGATTTTCGGAATGGCTTCTGGATATAATCCGTGATCCCCGACTTATAAAACAGCTCTAGATTTTGCTCTTGGGCAGAGTAAGCCGTAATAAATATGATGGGAAAGATCTCCCGGTGGTTTTCTTGAAGGATCGTTGTGGCCAGTTCAATGCCGCTCATTCCCGGCATTTGAACATCAATCAACGCCAAAGCGAGCTCGTGATTACGGATCTTTGCAATAGCCTCTTCTCCCGAGCTCGCTTTGATGATGTTTACACGAAGCGGTTTGATAATCGCTTCAATGAATTCAATATTCTGCTGAATGTCGTCAACAATCAGGATATTCGGTTTTCTTTCACTCTTCATGTCGGAGCAAAATTAGTGCTTTTACCTCAGGGACCCAAAATCAGCAGGGTGAATCAACGAGCAGACTAGTTTGAAGGGTCGAACTTCATGCCTGGATTGGGATTGTTATAATAGATCCCATAGCAGGGTCCGGTTCCTCTGCTGTCTTCACCCATTTTCCATGGTTCGTCAAACATCTCAAACCAGAATGTGGTGTAGATCTTATCCGGGAAAACCGTTGAACCCTGGTGATTCCCACGAATCCAGGAGAGAGAAGCAAAATAGTTTGCCGTTGTATGGGCTACTGTTTCCCAATCTAGGGGCTTGTCTGATGCAGGTGCCGGCGTTTCGTTGTTATCGATTCCGCTGGGCCAGCCCATCTCACCGATGATGACATTCAGTCCGGCATCTTCACATGGTTTGATGGCATTGCCATACGAATAATCCATGTTGGCTTTGATGTCCCCGGGTGTATTGTACGGGGTTGGGTTAAATCTCTGTCCGCCGTAGGGATAGATGGTTAGAAAGATATGCCGGCTGCCGGCATCGTTCAGATTCTTGCAGGCATCCAGAACAACCTGCGCATTCTTCACTTCAGGCCCTTTGATGCAACTGGAGAGCGGTTTGCTGATGCCGGCCGTCTTCATCATGGCATGCACCTCGTTCATCACCTCTACCACCCGGGCAAATGTCACACCGTTTGCCGAGGGTTCATTGCTGACAGTGATACATCGTACCTGGTCGGGATACTGCTTTGCCAGCCTGACTGCAGTGTTGGCTTCAAGGGTTGTTTTTGTGGCATCATTTGGCCAGACCCAAACACCCAAAGCAACCTGGAGATTATGTTTCTTGGCGAAGTAGGGAACGGTATCCATACCGTCTGACTGGGTATAGGTACGGAAAAAGGTGAAATGCTGTGCGATCATTCCAAGATCAGTATCGATCTGGCTGGCTGGAACATGCTTCCCGGGCGCCTGGGGAAACGGAGTTACTTTAAAATCACCTATATGATAGGGTCCGTAGCAAACGCCCATTGGGCTTGCTCCTGTAAAGAGGGCGGTACCTCCAAGAATCGGATCAGGATCGTTGACAGGATCAGGATCCTCTTTTTTCTGGCAGGAAAATAGGGCGAAAGAAGCCATCACAATAAGGAAGGCGAATTTATTTAATTTGTTCATGATTTTTATATTTGACAACAAAGGTAACGCATTAATATATAATTAGTATAAATAAAAATAAAGATAAAATGAACTTTGTTCAACGTGTTGCGGTTATCCGATGAAATTCCCGATATTTGTTTGGTGACGAACAAATATCAGGACCCATGAATACCAACGATTTCAGAGCACATGCACATGAGCTGGCCGACTGGATGGCCGACTACCTTGAGAATATCGGGGAGTATCCGGTTACACCTCCGGTAAAGCCTGGAGATATTAAGGACCAGTTGCCAATTGCGGCACCTCATAAACCCGAACCTTTTACCACCATTTTCAAGGATTTCCGTGAAGTGATTCTTCCGGGAATGACCCACTGGCAGCACCCGTCTTTTTTTGCCTATTTTCCGGCAAACAACAGCGAACCTTCTATCCTCGCTGAAATGCTTACAGCAACCCTGGGGGCCCAGTGCATGTTGTGGCTTACCTCTCCGGCTGCGGAAGAGCTGGAAGAACGCATGATGGAGTGGCTGCGCGACATGCTCGGACTTCCTGCTGATTTTACCGGAGTTATTCAGGATACTGCATCATCCTCAACCCTTGTTGCTATCCTCACGGCCCGGGAGAAAAGGACAGGATTTGAGATCAACAAGCGGGGGTTCGCTCAGACCGACCGTTTTCGGGTATACACCTCCACCCAGGGTCATTCTTCGATCGACAAGGGTGTGAAGATCGCCGGTATTGGCATCGACAACCTTGTAAAAGTGGATGTGGATGAAGAGTTTGCCATGAATCCCTCCCTGCTTGAGGAGGCGATACAGAGAGATATTGATGACGGATTCGTCCCTTTGTGCGTGGTCTCTACCATCGGGACTACCAGTTCAACTGCGGTTGACCCGATCGAAGAGATCGGCATGATCTGCAGAAGATACAACCTTTGGCATCATGTAGATGCCTCTTATGCAGGCTCCGTCCTGATCCTTCCCGAAATGAGGTGGATGAGCAAGGGGGTGGAGCTTTCCGATTCGTTTGTCTTTAATCCGCATAAATGGCTGTTTACCAATTTCGACTGTTCCGCCTATTTTGTGAAAGATAAACAGGCGTTGGTGAATACCTTCAGCATACTTCCCGAATACCTGAAGACCGCCGAAGACAAGCTTGTGAACAATTACCGCGACTGGGGAATTCCGCTTGGAAGACGATTCCGTGCCCTGAAGCTGTGGTTTGTGATACGGACTTACGGCATCAGCGGGTTGCAGGAAAAAATCAGAAGCCATATCCAATTCGGACAATGGCTGAAAGAGGAGATCCGTAACTCCCCGGGTGTGGAACTGATGGCTCCCGCCCCGTTAAATCTCGTATGCTTCCGATTCAGTCCGTGCAATCTTACTTCCGAAAAAGAGGTGGATGCAGCCAACTCGAAAATTCTCGAACAACTGAACCGGAGTGGAGAGGTTTTTTTGACACAAACAAAGCTGAATGGCAAGGTTGTGATCCGGTTCGTAGCCGCACAAACCCACACCCGGTTCGAAGATGTGCAGAAGGGCTGGAGGAGGATCTATGAAACGGGGATGTCTTTTTGCAATGAGCATTAAGACCTGGAGTCCAGCGTAATGTACTCAAGGATCAACGGTATCTCGCTTTCAGGGATGCCGTTTTTTATCAGGTACGGCTGATCTTCAGCGAACGCTTCTCTGAAAACACTCTTGGTGATCATTTGTGTGCTCAGTGCAGCCCGGTAGAATCCGAGCGCTTTCTCTTTTTCACCCTGGCAAAGGACAACGTGGCCTGCATTCATCAGGTCGTACGGACCGGGATTCTCATTCGATTCCAGGATCTCCCGGTAGGCTTCATAAGCTTTTTCCAGTTCTCCCAGGATGAAGTGGCAATAACCAATCGGACGCAACACTTTCAGATTTCCAGGTGAGAAAAACCGTACCTGGTTGTAATGCCTGATTGCTTCAGCGTACTCTTTCATGTTGAGGTTGCATTGCCCTGCCTGAGAGTGAAGGTTGAGATCCTCAGGCTGGAGTTTCAAAGCCTCTTCAATAAACCCGAGTGCCTGATCGAAGTTGTTTCGTTTCATGGAGCACAATGCCAGTTTTTTCAGAATCCAGAGACGGTCTGTGTCAAATAGTTCGGCCTTCCTGTATGCCTCGAATGCCTCGTTCCAGTTTCCGCTCTTCTGATAGGCATAACCAAGCTTCTGGTAAAGCTGACTGCTCGAGTTGCCCAAATCCGCCAGGTAGGAATACTGAATGATTGCTTCATCCCAATGGTCTTTGGAAAAATAAAAAGCGGCCAGCTGTTCAGTGAAAACTGCCTGATCAGAGAATTTCTGGAGCCATAGCAGGCGCGGATAGTTCAGGCGTTGTTTGAAGGGATCCTCAAATTCTCCCTTTTGTGAGTAAAGCTTATAAAAGCGGTAAAGATCCTGGATATACTGGGTAAATACAGCGTTTGAGATCATCGTCGGATCAAGCACCTCCTCTTCGGAAGCCATCTCTTTCATCTGCTCAAGTTCAGCTTCAAAATGGCTGACAATCATCGACCGTTGCTGCGTTGGGATCGCTTTAAAATTCAGTCCAAAAGAATATTTGTCAGAGTTGCAGATATAAAACGCCTTTTCCAATCCCTCCATCAACCGGGTACGTATGGCAGCATCTTCATTGTTGCCTTCCTGGAGAGCAGGGTGTTCGTGATAGAAAGGAATAAACCAGTTTCTCATCTCGTTGAAGAAGTCGAAACGCTTCAACATAGCGAATGTGCTCATAAAGACATCTGCCCCCTCCATCTGCATCCGGGAGAATTTCTCGATTTTCTCAAAAAGGCCCGGCACTTCATCGATCATCTCCTTCCAGACAGGATTCTCTCCCTCCGGATCTTCGTCCACCACATTGTCGAGTTGTAATTTGTCGCCCAGCTTAGGCATCATCTTTTGCATGTCGGGCAACACCTGCTCCTCAAACTCTTTCGTGATCTGTTCCGTCTCGCCGGCCATGAGCAACTGGAGGATGATTGTTTCGATTTCCCGACAGGTATCTTCATCCTTCGAGAGATCATGGATCAGTTTCACCAATTCCGGATAATAAATGATCCGGTCATTGTATTTTAGCAGACCAAGAACGAATCCGACCAGTGCCCTTTGATAGACCTGGTGTTGATGTTTCAGGATAAACTCAGCCAGCAATTCCAGTTTCTGAGGATCAAAGAAGTTAAGCAGGCTAAGGGTAAGAGAACTGACAACCAGGCACTTTTCATGCCACTCCACACTGTCGTCCAGGTTGACATGCCGGATCAGCCGAAGGTGGTAATCTTTCATCTCAGGGGTCAGCCATATCAGCTTGAATATGGCGTCGGTTACGGGTGAAGAGTATGAAGCTTCACCCTCAATCAACTCGGAAACTTCATGGGAGAAAAAGATATCGTCGATCTTCGAGGCTGCAACCGCCGGATCTGTGCCAAACTCCTGGTTGAGGCGAATTTTGGTCAGTTTCTGCCAGGGATACAAATCCTCCAGCAAGTGGGAAGTCAGCTCATCTGCCAGATGCAGAACGGAGGCTGATATGGAATTCAGGATCTCGTCTCGCTTTGGATCAGCATACCCTTCAAACGAGTATTTCAGAAGGTTACGGTAGTTGTCTTCAATTGATTCCAGTTCATAGAAATAGTCAGATCGTGTTCCTTGCCTGATCAGAAGATGCAGGGTTTCAAATGCGGAAGCCAGCTTCCCGGTTTTCACATTTGCAAGAAGCGCCTTATAGCTGCTTTCGATCTCTTTGCGGGTCATATTAAACTAATTTTTACTCGAAACTCGTAAATCGATTTAATCGAAGATCTACTTCCATCCCCCTCCAAGGGCCAGATAGAGATTTACAATCCCAAGCAGGTCGTCTGTCTGGGCCAGTGAGAGTTGAATCTGAGCTTCATACAAGCTTCGCTGTGCATTGATGACATCAAGGTAACTGGCATAGCCGGCATTAAAAAGCTGGTTGGAGAGATCGAAAGAGGTTTGGGCAGCGTCAACCAGATTATGATTCTCACCAGTGACAATCCGCTGTTTCTCAACGGTGAGAATCCCATTGGAAACTTCTCCGATCGCCGTATAGATCGTTTTCTGGTAATTCAGAAGCATCTCTTCCTTGAACGCCTGGGCTTTTCTCAGGTTGGCTTTGAGCTTCCCAAAAGAGAAGATAGGAGCTACCAGGTTCCCAATGGCAGATCCGATTAACCCGGCACCAATATTCGAGTATCCAATGTTTGCGGTAATACTCAAAGAGGGAAGCATATACGCACGTGCAACACCGATCTGGGCGTTGGCAGCAACCAGTGTTTGTTCAGCCTGGATGATATCCGGTCTGCGGGTAATCAGCTGTGAAGGAATTCCTGCATCGGGAATCACCCCTACACGGATCTGGTTAATGATGGAGTCGCCCGTTACCACCTCTCCTGGAAATTGTCCTATAAGCAACCGCAACGCGTTTTCCTGCAGGCCTACCGCTTTTTCAAACGCAGGAACCTGGGTTCTGATACTGGCGAGCTCAGCCTCTGCCTGTGCTACAACCAGCCCCGAAACAGTTCCTGCTACCATCTTTAATTTTACAAGAGATAGCGCCTCCTCCCTGATTCTGACATTGTATGTTGCGATCTGCAACTGGTCCTGGTACTCTACCAGGTTAAAATACCCGGATGCGATGTTGGCGATCAATGTGATGTAAACCGATTGCCGGTATGCCTCCTGAGCCAGAAGATCGGCCCGTGCTGACTCTTTGGCCCGTCGCAGTTTTCCCCAGATATCCAGTTCCCACGTGAGGTTTGCAGTTGCGTAAATATCTTTGTACTCCATCGTACCGGTAGGAGGAGTCTGCTGATTCTGATAGGTCCCGGTGGCACTGGCGCTGAGAGAAGGCCAAAGGTCGGCCCGAACGTTTTTAAAGGAAGCCCGTGCCTGGTTCACCCGCTCAATAGCCATCAACAGGTCAAAATTATATGCCAACCCCTGATAGATCAGCTGCTGCAGAATCGTATCTTTAAAGATGTACGTCCATGAGGTATCTGCAAAAGAGCTTGAATCAGTGGTGGTTGCGAACCTGTACTCTCCCCCGGCAGGATAGTCGGGACGATTGTAGTTCGGACCCACTTTGCAGCCGGCTACAATGAGTACAAGCAGGCTAGTGATCAGTATTTTAGCCGAATATTTCTTGATTGCCATATGATAATCTCCGATTAATTCGATTTTCGATTGTCTATTCCTCATTCCTTATTTGGCTCCGCCGAGCTCCGCTTCGCTCCGGTTCCTAATTTCCTCATTTGGCTCCGCCGAGCTCCGCTTCGCTCCGGTTCCTATTTTCGTCTCACCTCTCACCTCTCACCTCTCACCTCTCACCTCTCACCTCTTACCTCTTACCTCTTACCTCTTACCTCTTACCTCTTACCTCTTACCTCTTACGTCTCTTCCCCTTCGTCCAATCTTCCAATCTCTGGAACATCACGTAGAGGGCAGGGATAACCATTACTCCGCAAATCGTTGCCAGGAGCATACCTCCAAATACTGAGGTTCCCAGGGCATGCCGGCTGGCAGCACCTGCACCGCCGGCAAGTACCAAGGGCACAACACCTAAGATAAATGCGAAGGAGGTCATCAGGATGGGCCGGAAACGAAGTTTCGCAGCTGCTTTGGAGGCTTCAATCAGATCCATTCCCTCTTCGTGCTTTTGTCGGGCGAACTCCACAATGAGGATCGCATTTTTGGCCACCAGACCTATCAGCATAATCAACCCGATCTGAGCATAAATGTTGTTCTGAAGGCCGGATAACCACTGCAACCCTAAAGCACCGAAGATACCAAAAGGCATAGCCAGCAGAATGGGGAGTGGTAAAAACCAGCTCTCATATTTGGCAGCGAGAAGCAGGAATACAAAGACAAAACAAAGCGCAAATACGTAGGGAGCCTGGTTTCCTGCTATCAGCTCCTGTCGTGTGAGACCTGAATATTCATATCCGAATCCGAAAGGCAGCGTCTCTTTTGCAACTTCAGCGACTGCTTCGATCGCCTGTCCCGAAGAGTATCCTGCCGCAGGGGAGATGGTGAAGCTGGAGGAACTGTAAAGGTTGAACCGCCTTACGACATCAGGGCCCTGAATGGGGACCAGACTGACGAGTGTTCCCAGAGGAACCATTTCTCCTCTCGTGGATCTGACATAGATCAGATTGATATCCTCGGGGTTCGACCGGTAAAGGGCATCCGCCTGAATGATCACCCTGTAGGATTTTCCAAATTGATTGTAATCGTTCACATAGAGGCTCCCGAATTGGGCCTGGAGCGTGCCGTAGATCTGGCTGACCGGAACCCCCATCGTCTTTGCTTTGTCTTTGTTGACGATGAGGAAATATTGCGGGATGTCGACCCGGAAACCGGTATATACATTGCCAAGGACTTTGTTCTGCATGGCAGCATACGCAAATTTACCCGTTACTTCCGCCAGTTTATCCAGGTCGGCACCCACTTTATCTTCCAGCTGCAGTTCAAGTCCTCCGGTGGTTCCCAATCCGGAAATTGCCGGGGCGTTAAATGCCATGCAGATTCCTTTCTGGATTTTGTTCAGTTTTTGCTGTAATCTGGCAATGATCGATTGTACTTTCAGGGAATCATTCGTACGTTCATCCCAGGGTTGAAGCTTCACAAATACTGCCCCGCTTGTTGTGCTCACGGTACCATCCAGGATGCTGTATCCGGGAACTGCTGAGAATGATTGAACACCAGGGGATTCTTCCAGAATATCTTCAATCTCTCTCATGATATCATCAGTCATCGCCAGCGATACACCTTTGGGGGAAATCACGTTTACGAAGAAATATCCCTGATCTTCCTCAGGCAAAAATCCGGAAGGAAGATATTTCATGACAACAATGACCATAATGGTAGCCACTGCCAAAAAAATGATCGGCCGGCTGATGTGGTGCAAAAAAGAGTTGACGATCGACATGTACTTGTTCGTCGTGTATAAAAATCCTTTATCAAACCCGTTGAAGAATTTTCCAATCAGCCCTTTGCGTTCTGGCTTTGGCTTCAGAAGAAGGACGCACATGGCCGGGCTCAACGTAAGTGCGAGCACTCCAGAGATAATGATGGAAGAGGTGAGTGTGAGTGCAAACTGCTTATACATCTGCCCTGTTGTGCCTCCCAGGAATGAAACCGGAATGAATACTGCCGACAGAACCAGTGTTATGGTGAGAATCGCCGGAGCGATCTCTTTCATCGTCTCTTTGGTAGCTTCCAGCGGACTCATGCCATGTTCATCGATTTTCTCCTGCACGGCTTCCAATACCACAATGGCGTCATCTACAACAATCCCGATGGCCAGTACCAATGCAAAAAGGGTTAGCATGTTGATTGAAAATCCAAAGAGGGTGAATGCCGCCAGTGCTCCGATAAGGGATACAGGCACCGTAACGGCAGGGATAAGGGTGGCCCGCCAATCCTGGAGAAAGATAAAGACGACAATGAAAACCAGGATAAACGCTTCCAGCAATGTCTTCATCACATCATGAACAGAGGCATCCACAAATTCAACGGTGTCGAGACCCACTTCATACGATAGTCCGGGAGGGAACTGGCTTGCCAATAAAGCCATCGTGTTGTTGCAATCCTCACGAATCTGGGTTGCATTGGACCCTGGTGCCTGATATACCGCGATGAATGGAGAGGATTTTTTATTGTACCGGGTCCTAACATCATATGTTTTCAATCCCAGTTCAGTCCGGGCAACATCTTTCATCCGAACGATGGATCCGTCAATTTTTGTTTTGATGACGATGTTATTGAACTCCTCGATAGATTTGAGTCTTCCTTCAGCCCGAATGATGTATGACAGTTCTTGTCCGGGTACAGCAGGATTTTTACCGATAGCTCCGGCGGCTGCTTCCACATTCTGGTCCTGGATGGCGTTTGTCACATCTTCCGTTGTGATGCTGAGCCCGGCCATCCGGTCAGGATTCAGCCAGATGCGCATGGCATAGTCGTCACCTCCCAGCAAGCTGACATCCCCAACCCCCTCAATACGTTTTAAGGTATTGACAATATTGATTTGGGCATAGTTTGAAAGAAATTCAAAATTGTACGTTGTATCCTCTGCGGTGAGTGCATAGAGCATCAGGATGCTCGGATTTCGTTTCATGACGATTACACCACCCTGTGTCACAGCAGCAGGAAGTACGTTGAATGCTCGCTGAGCACGATTCTGGGTGTTCACCGTGGCCATATCCGGATCGGTTCCCACCTCAAAATATACCGTGATATTGCAGGAACCGTCGTTGCCGCACTGCGATGTCATGTACATCATATCTTCTACTCCGTTGATCTGCTCCTCCAGGGGAACGGCAACGGTTTTTTGCACTACCTCAGCACTGGCTCCCGGGTAATAGGCGGTCACCTGCACGGTAGGAGGAACCACGTCGGGGTATTGGGAAACCGGCAGAACCATCAGGCTCAGTACACCTACCAATGTGATTAAGATGGCGATGACAAAAGAGAGAATCGGGCGTTGTATAAATTGTTGTAGCATAGTTCCAATTTCGATTTACGATTTACGATTTTCCTGCATTCCTACATTCCTACATTCCTGCATTCCTGCATTCCTACATTCCTGCATTCCTGCATTCCTACATTCCTGCATTCCTGCATTCCTACATTCCTACATTCATTTGATGATCTCCGGCACCTTCAATGTATCTTTCACCAGAACAGGGGTGATTACCATACCATCTTTGATCTTCTGATATCCTTCCAGCAAAATTCTGTCTCCACTCTTCAGCCCTTTCATGACAACCACCATATTTTGAATATGCTGTCCTGTTTCAACAGGAACCCGCTGGATTTTATTTGCAGAGTCGACGGTGAAGACAAAATCTTTGTCCTGGATCGGTTGCAAGCTTGATTGAGGGATGAGAATTCCATCATCCTCTGTGCCAAGGATAAGTGTCACTTCGCTGTACATACCCGGTTTGATGAGCCCGTCTTCGTTTGGAAACTCCGCTCTGAGGGCAATAGTTCCCGTAGCCGGATCAATTTCACGGCCGATAAAATCAATTTTTCCGGCGAACGGGTAGGTCTGTTTGTTGGAGAGCATCATATAAACCGGAATGGAGTTGTTATCCTTCAGGTTATCGTGTCCCTTCAGATCATCCTTATGTTCAAGCACCCAGCTCATGATCGAGATATAGCTGGTTTCATTCATCTGGAAATTCACATAAATGGGATCTACGGAAGAAACTGTTGCGAGAAGTGTACTTTCTCCACGCCCGACAAGGTTCCCCGGGCGAACCTGAACGGCTCCGATATAGCCTGTAATGGGGGAGGAGATGGTCGTATAGGAGAGGTTCAGCTTAGCCTGCTGCAAGCTTGCTTCACCGCTTGCTACGGCTGCTTTTGCCTGCTTCTCCTCAGTAACGGCAACATCGAAGTCGTTCTGGCTGATGGCATTGGTCGCAACCAATGGTCGCAATCTCGCTACATTAAGCTGGGCATATTGCCAGGCAGCTTCTTTGTTGGCGAGATCAGCTTGTGCAAAGTCGAGACTGTTGATGTATTCAGATTTCTCTATGGTGAACAGCACCTGTCCTTTCTGTACAATGGATCCTTCCCTGAATGACCAGTTCTCAAGATATCCTTCCACCCGGGCTCGTATTTCTACCGTTGGAATCCCTTCTGCAAGACCTACCATGTCCATCGACAAAGGAACCTGAGATCCCTCAAGGGTCATCACCTTCAGGGATGGCGGTGTTTGTTGCTGATCATTTTTCGTTTTACATGCCGGACAAAGAAAAAGCAGGGAGACGAAAATGATTGTCAGCCCGGAAAGAATCAATCTGTTCTTCATAATCAAATTGAATTAAATCAGTTGAAGAATTATTTACTTATGACCTTTCAAAAGTAAGAAAATATCTAATGAATAATGGTATTTTTGCTCGCTCACCGGAGCTCTTCTTTTCAGGAATGTTATTTAAGCGCATTTTTCTTCTTTTTCTCATCTGTTTCCCTTTTTACCTCTCCGCACAGGATGTAAGTTTCAGGCATCAGGCTGACAAACAATCATATATATCCTTCCAGCAACCTGCAAGTCCCCTTTCTTCCAACGGGAATGCCATGCTTATTAAACTCGCCGCTGCGTTGGATGCGAATCTTAGGCATCTGAAGATCGGTATCACTTTTCATGAGATTTTTGAGGGAAGAACTCCGGCCATGAAAAGCCCTGAAGTCACCATTCGGATTCAAGGCATTCGCCCGTTCCTGACTCCAGGTTACCGCGGCTTCCCGATGGAAGAAATGTTGACACCAGATTTGTTAACCTGCAACCTGAATCTGATTGATCTCCCCGACAGCAACATCCTCCGTCAGTACCGGCTTAGCAATCTCAGTGTTAGCCAGCTTGCTTCGGGTTATGTCAGTACTGAAATCCCGCTTATGCAGCCCGGGAAATTTTCCATTACGCTTAGCGACATCACGTTCCATTTCAGCGACCAGGCTCTCGAAAGGTTTCAGAACCGGACAGGACTGATCGACGATTATTATGCAGCATCGGCCCTGGTTGACTCCCTGTTGGAATCTGCCAACGGTTATACTCCGTTATCGTTGCATGACTTGCCCGGGAAGTACATCCTCCTGATGGAGATCAACAGGATTGTAAGCCTGATAAGAGATCACCGTTTTGAAGAACAGCTCCTTCTGAAAGAGGACGATCCTGAACAGTTTACCGGGAAATTCCTGCAGCTGGATAAATTTTCCCGGAGTGCAACCATGACCTTTGAGCAACAGATACAGGGGCCGGTTCCCATCCCGTGGGGCGGGGATTTAATCCCTCTCGCTGATGAATACGTTTCCCATCTTGTATCATATATCCATAAATCCAAATTGTTGAACGGCATCCGGGGAGGTATCTATAAAGAATATATAGACTCTTGGTTTCAGGTTTCAGGTTTTGCCAATGAAGAGTCAAATTTCAAGGAGCTGATCAGAAAAATGTATCCTGGAGAGAATCCTGAAGACTATATTTCAATGATCGCACAAACTGTCTGGGATGCGTACCTTCGACGTACAAGGATGATGATTGACAGCTACGATTATTTTGGCGCAATCGTCTTGCTGCAACATGCTGCAGCATTCAGGGATCGAATTCCGATGCAGCTGCATCCCGATTACAAGCCTCTTCAGGTTGAGGCGATTAAGGGAATCTATGCGTCATATCTTGGGATTGCCGAAACGTGCATTGACCTCCAACGATTTCAGATGGCAGAAGAGTATATCAGCCATGCCGGTGAATACCTGGCCGATTACAGGGAAGTGATTCCTGCCGACACCATGTTTCAGCGGGTGTTCAGGAAACTGTTCAACCGACGCCTGCAGGGATGTGATTACATCCTTGCCGGGAAGCAATACCAGGAAGCCCTCGATTGCTACCAGATTTTCTCTCTCAGTTATCCTCCTGAAATGATCAGCTATGTGGAGGATCATGTACATAGCCGGGAGCAGCAGGCACTTAAGGGACTGTTTTTTCTTGAGAAAGAAAAGACGTTGTTACTTGTGAGGCAACGGGATCCTGACAGCGCCCTCACCTGCTACGACAACGCCTGCCTGTTGGGAGAGATGATAACCGGTGATCCGGAGATTCAAACTGTGATTGATGGCCTGAACAACAGGATGTTACCGATCCGGTACCGGCAACTTGCCGACAGAGCCACCTACTTGTACATGACCTACAATCACGAGGAGGCTTACAAAACGTTCAATTATCTCAAAGAGATTGGCGAACGTCTGAATTACCCTGAAGATACTGCGTTGTCCCGCATGTACATTGAGTCCTACAAGCACCATATGCTGAACGAGTTGTCGATGGCAACGGGAATGATCTGGAAGGATGAACTTGACCAGGCGAAAGAGTATGCCAGCGAGGTGGAGAGTGTGATGGATTTATACAACCTCGAGAAAGATCCGGATCTGCAGTCGGCCCTGAACAGTTACCGGGAGAAGATTGATCTGAAAGCATGTCTCGGTGTCAAAGAAGAGGGGGATTTTCTTGCAATAAGGGCGTGGAAAAATATTGAGATGAAACATTTTGACATGGCTGTCAAGCAATTGGGTGAGGCCAGGCAGAAAGCACGCCAGCATCCGGAGTGTGTGATAGAGCTGCAGACCATTGACGATACGATAAAAAAATACATCTCTGCGGCATTTTACCAGGAGAAACAGCTTCAGGCAAGCAACCAGGTGGCTCTGGGAAATTTTCGGGAAGCAATTCAGCGGGTGAGCGACAATGAGCGGTTTTACCGGAACACGGAGCTTGAAAAACTTGGGGTTCCGTTCATCTCTCTCCTTGATTTTGTTGCCCGTTCATCCAGAGTCCCCATGTATCTGGAGGCGATCTCCTATTTCCTGAAGAACGGTGAGGCATCTTCCGCATGGATTTGTATGACCTGGTTGAAACGGGATGGCGTTGATGCGCGGGATGTCAGGGATCTTCAGGAGTTGGTGGGAAGTGCTCTTTCTAAGCGCGATTTTGACCTGTTTCCTGGAAGTGATCCTGAGGAAAGAACCAAAAGTTATGCGGGAGGGAATCGCTGGTTTAGTAAATTTGCACAAGCTTATACCGACAGATGGCAGCAACTTCAATCGGAACAGTTACTCAAAACACCATAATATTATGAGCAGAAACCTATTGCTGATCAGCAATTCAACAAACGCCGGAGAGGACTACCTTGCCTGGCCCAGGGAGCACCTGAAATCCTTTTATCATGGATATGGCGTAAAAGATATTCTTTTTGTACCCTATGCCGGGGTTAACCTTTCGCCAGCAAGTGTGGCAGATTCATTCGATGTATACGAAAAACGCGTTGCCGGCGTGTTCAGCGAATTGGGACTGGGGATTCACTCCATTCACCGGGAAGCTGATCCGGTTGCGGCGGTGATGAATGCCGAAGCAATTGCAGTTGGAGGGGGGAACACCTTTCACCTGGTGATGATGATGCAGGCAACAGGCGCTATGGATGCCATCCGCGAACGGGTACTTCAGGGAATCCCTTATGCGGGATGGAGTGCCGGATCCAATGTAGCCTGTCCTACTATGAAGACCACCAACGACATGCCTATCAGCGAACCTCCGTCGTTTAATTGTCTTAACCTCATTCCGTTTCAGATCAATCCTCACTACCTGGATGCCAATCCGGCGGGTCATGCAGGTGAGACCAGAGAACAGAGAATCCTGGAGTTCCTCACGGTAAACCACGACATCTATGTGGCTGGTTTGCGCGAAGGATGTCTGCTGAAAGTAATAGGAAATCAGATGGAACTTGTCGGGAAACGCCCGTTACGGATATTTAAATACGGGGAAGAGACATGGGAAGTGAATGCCGGGGAGGATTTGGGATTTTTGTTGGCTAACCACTAAGTCCCCTTCAGGGGATT
>JACZJJ010000068.1 GCA_014860625.1 Bacteroidales bacterium
CCACAATAGAGGGTGATAACCTTTCCAGGAAATGAATGATGAAATCGATATACCCCTGCAGGCTGAACTGATGAAAAGCGGATGGATCCGACAGGTATTCCTGTTCCATTCTTGTCCCTTTAACTACCTGAAGCTGATGAAATTTGACCGTATCGACGGACATCTGTGAAATAATATCAGCCTCTTCCATCATTTCATCCAAACTCTCACCCGGCAAACCGAAAATGAAATGGGCTCCGGTTCGGATTCCAAGGTCATGGGTCCGTAAAATCACTTCTTTGCTCAATTCAAAGCTGTGCCCCCGGTTAATCCTGTCCAGCGTTTTGTTGAAGCATGACTCAATACCATATTCAATCTGAACAAAATAGCTCTTCGATAAGTGAGCGAGGTAGTGGAGCTTTTCTTCATCCACGCAATCTGGTCGGGTTCCTATGACAAGGCCTGCCACTCCTGGATAGGATAATGCCGTTTCATACAAATCCTTCAACAGGGATAATGGGGCGTATGTATTGCTGTAAGGCTGAAAATAGACAAGAAAACGGTGTGCTCTCCTGTAACGAACAGAGTGAAAGTCGATTCCTTTGGCAATTTGTGAATGTAGTGGCTCAACAGGGTTGCAGTAGGATGGATTGAATGCATCATTGTTGCAATAAGTACAACCTCCGGTGCCTTTGCTTCCATCGCGATTGGGACAGGTAAACCCCGCATCCACCACTACCTTCTGCACCCGCCCGCCAAACGTCTTACGGATATACTCCGTATAGGAATTAAAACGCCGGTTATGACCCCAACTGTACAATTACGAATGAAGAATTAAGAATTACAAATTCACTATTTCGCTACCTCACTACCTCGCTACTTCGCCACCTCTTCCTCCCATCCCCACTTCACTCCCTAAAAGTAAAAAAAAACGGCACAGGTTCCCCCATGCCGTTCTTGTATATACACAACCATTACTTCGTCGCAGATTCCAACCGCTTCATGATAGAGAAGATAAATGCGGCGGAAAGCAAACAGCAGATGACAAACACGGACCACACCTGCCACACTTCCAGTCTTACCCAGAGAGAACTACCAACGAATAACAGGGCATTTCCAAGGGCCGTGGCAGCAAGCCAACCTCCCTGCATAAGTCCCTGAAATCGGGGTGGGGATACTTTCGAAACAAAGGAAAGTCCCATCGGACTGAGGTATAGCTCAGCCACCGTTAAGATGAAATAGGTTCCCATCAACCAATATGGCGACACGCGGTCGGGTGACGGGTTTCCTCCCAGATCAATCGGTGAAACCAGGCTATAGGAAGCAAATATCATCAGGATAAAACCAACGGCTGCCAGGATCATACCGGTGCCGATCTTTCTTGGTGTAGAGGGCTCCCGGTTCCGCTTCCGCTGCCAGGCGAATATGCCAACCACAATCGGTGTAAGGAATACGATCAGAATGGGGTTAAACTGTTGGAATGTTTCAGGTTCAATGGTGTTCTCCGGGCCAAAACCACTGTAGAAATACCATAAAAGGAAACCGCCGGCTACGATAAGTAACGCTCCGACCACCCGCATGAGTGCTTTCATCTGCTTCCTTACAAGCATCACAATGCCAATGATAATTCCTATCAAAGAGAGCAATGCAGGAAGGTAGAAGAAAATAAAGGTGAACGGGCTAACCTCCTTATCAGTATAATCCCTTGCAAACAGTGTCAGGGTGAGACCGTTTTGATGGAATGACATCCAGAAGAAGATGACAACCAGAAATACCAGTCCCAGAGCAATAAGGCGTTTCTTTTCCTGTGCCCATGGCATCTGGATGATGGAAGCATCCTGCAGCACCATTTTTCTGCGGTCGGGTAAATGTTTTTTGAATCCAATGTAGATGAGCAGTGAGATTACCATGGCTACGGCTGCAATACCAAAAGCGTAATTGTAACCGGTGGAGAATACCTGGATGTACTCGTGAGCGAATTGTGTAAGATCTGTTACCGTCTGACCTGAAAGGGTCGCTTTGTCCGCCAGCGTTTGGAGGGTCTCTGTTTCTGCAAGTTTACCGTCAATTAAACGGTGACAGAGGGAAGGGAGATCCGGGTCGTAACCATAACCGTTGGTCGTGAGCCACCAGGTACGTATTGCACGGGCTGCACTGGGTGCAAAAAATGCCCCGATGTTAATCCCCATGTAGAATACACTGAAAGCCGAATCCCTTAATTTGCCATACTTCTCATTGTCGTACATCTGGCCCACCAACGCCTGCAGGTTTCCTTTGAACAAACCGTTACCGAAAGCAATGGTAAACAATCCTACGAGGGTGAAGACGAGGCCCATTCCGGGAACAAACAGGAGTGCATATCCCAGGAACATCACAATCTGACCAACCATAATGGTCCCCTTGTAGTTCTGCGTTCTGTCTGCAATGAATCCTCCCAATAGAGCAAGTGCATAAATCGAGAAATAGAAAATAGCGTAGATGATTCCCGCGTCATCAGCAGGGAGTCCAAACTTCGCCTGTAAAAATAGAACCAGGATCGCCATCATGGTGTAGAAGCCGAAGCGTTCAACCATGTTGGAGAAGAAGTCTACGTAAAGTCCTTTTGGATGTCCTTTAAACATAATAATACTGGTGTTTGTGAATACTTTATTAAATTGGAAAAGGGCTTTGCAAAAATAATCAAATTTGAATACCGGCAAAGTTTGACTCCCTCATTGGGTGATTTTTAGATAAATTTATCAGCTGGTGTAATAATATTAAACGATCGTCGTCTTCAACTCACATGAATCCACAGGAATTTACGTCCAAGGTTATTCCCCTGAAGAACAAGCTCTTCAGATTCGCCAAACGGTACCTTGAACAAACTGAAGAGGCAGAAGATATTGTTCAGGAGGTGTTTATCAAATTGTGGAATCGGAGAGAAAAACTGGATGAATACAGAAGTGTTGAAGCATTGGCTATGATTACAACCAAAAATATGTGCCTGGATAAAATTAAATCCAGACGGTATCCGGTTGATCCAATCGATGACCACAGAAAATTTCTTGAGAACCTTCCTGAAGAGGAGAAAAAGGATTACTCTGATGAAATCATGATGGTACGGAAGGCTATGAAATCACTCCCTCAGCAACAACAGATGATCATCCAGCTAAGAGACATTGAAGGATATGATTTTGAATCCATTGCAGAAATATTGGAAATGAATGAAAATGCGATTCGCGTGAATCTGTCAAGAGCCCGTAAACGCATTCGTGAACTGATTACAACATCAAAAGTATATGACTACCAAAGAAATTGAAGCCTTAGTGGCATCGTATTACGAAGGGGAAACATCTCTGCAGGAAGAGCATCTTCTCAGGGAATATTTCCGGGGAGAGAATATTCCAGCTCATCTTCTTGAGCATAAACCGGTTTTCGGATTCTTTTCGGTGGATGCAAAAGCAGCTGTATCGCCCGGGTTTGAATCCACTCTAAAGGATAAACTTGATGGAGGTCGTGTTATCTCGTTAAACTCTTCAGGAAAAAGGTTGGTTCTGACTCTGTCTGTAGCTGCCAGCATCGTTCTGATTGCCGGTTTGGTAACCGTATTTAAACTGGGCATCTTTACTCCATCACAACCCTACGGCACCATCACCGATCCTCAACTTGCTTATGTGGAGGCCAGAAATGCTCTCTATCTGGTTAGTTCTTCTTTCAATGATGGACTCAACCATATGCAACACCTCGAATCTTTTAACTCTGGCTATAACCAGGCCCGGCAGCTGAAAAGCTTTCAGACTGGCCTCGATCAGGTCAATAAAATGAACCAACTAGATCATTATCAACCAATCAATTTAAACCCAGGACGAACCCCAAAATAACGTCCATAAAATCGCAAATCCTATGAAAACAAACTCAATTAAAACAGTACTGCTCATTTTTATCCTGACGCCTCTGATGAGCATGGCCCAATACCAGAGCCCGGTCGAAAAACTATATACAAAATATGCCGGTGAGGATGGATTCACTTCGGTAAACGTCTCCAAAGAGCTATTCCAGATGATCATGAAAATGGAAATCGACGGAGAAGGAACAGATAATGTGAAGGATATACAGAATATGATGGAACAGTTGGATGGACTGAAAGTCATCTCTTATGAGAATAAGGAAAATCCTGCCAAAGCCCAGGCCCTCTACAAGGAATTCAGCGCTCTCTTCCCTTCAGGAACCTTCACCGAACTAATGGTGGTCAAAGAGAAAGGGAATAATATCCGATTCCTTACCAAACAGGACGATAAAGGGAAGATCCGGGAGCTCGTGATGCTGGCTGAAGAAGAAGGAGAAGTAACCGTCTTGAGCCTGGTCGGCAGGATCGATATGTCAACCGTCTCCAAACTCTCCAAAACCATGAAAATCCATGGAATGGATAAACTAAACAAGATGGACGAAAAAGAGGAAAAAAAGGATAAGTAACAATACCTCAGCACCTAATATCCAAGGCCGTCCACAGCGACGGCCTTTTTTTTTCTATTTCGATTTCGTATTTTGTCCTCTACAATCTCATTCTCAGCTGCACCTTCACCTCCGACTTCAGACTTCCCCGGATCTCCTCCATACCACTCCCGATGGTAGACCTGTCGAGGTACTTTATCATCCCAAGATATCCCCAAACATCTAGTTTTCTGGCTACCCCAAGCTGAACCACCAGAACACAACGGATTCCCTTCCCATAACATACCGGTGCTGAAAAACTATAGAGCAGATCTGGTTCGTAGGAATAGATTCTGGCATTGTAATAGGGCGCATCGAACAGCGTATATTTCAGTCTGACTGATCTGAGGATTCCTGCCCTTTTGTACGTAGCTTCCTGACTTGCGAGATACCCGATCTCAAGCGGATTAGCAGCAGTATTATAGCTTCTTAACGACAAACAGGTTCTAAAGGAAAGGGATGAAACTGGAGAGAACCCGCATTCGGCCTTCAGGTCATTTTTTTTCTCTTCGGCAAGGGAAGTGATCTTGTCGACAGGTGAGGAGGCGTTCACAACACCTGCCTTGAAACTGTAGCGCAATGAAAAAGACCAGAAGGAGTTGAACTGATAGTGAGTGAACAAACCAGCCTCGATCCCTTCTGAAGGGCTGTTTGTCCTATATTGCAACCATGGAAACCGAAAGAGATCGACAAATCCGCTGATTGTCGCTTTGGGGATGAGCTGTGCTTGAAGCCTGAGATAAAACCCCTGCTCGTTTGAACTCCTGCTGTTCTGTGAAACGGCTGTCGAGAAAGGGTTTTGATACTGAGGTTGGTAACTCCTGCAGATCATCAACAGGTCCATACCGGAAACAGGAACCACGCTGGCTCCAACCAACCAGGCTCGTCCACCATTCAAACTGAAGCTTAACTCCCCAAACACCTGGGAAAACCCAATCCTGCAACGACCATCAATCCCGATCCCTCCAAATTCATTCCCCTCCAGCATAAATTGCCGGTATGCCTCTTGCCCGGGTAACAGTGACCCACTCCAGGTACCATAGAATCCGGTTAGACCTACAAGGAAGAATCCTCCACGATAACTTACATGTCCACCGTAAACCTGTTCCCTGATCTGGTTTTTTCGGGCTAATTCTGTCGATGTCCTGTGGTAACCCGTTTCAGTAAAGGAGGTGAAAAAGAGGTTGTGATTCTCTGTTGTATCTGCCAGGTAAACAGAAGCATCCTTTCGAGTCGTGGATAGAAACCCTGAGCATTCGAAATTTCCGGATGATAAAGTAACGGCTGCACCCCTCAGGTACCCATATTCACATACCGATTGGGAAGGAGAGAAGCCAGCGCTGTAATGCATGGCAGTCCCGATGCTTATTGCCGACCCGAAAGAGCTTCCGCCAAGGGTCAGCCCTTGTCCGAAGGATGCCCTGAAATGCCCAATAATCACCTGCTTAAGCCACTTGATGTTCCTGATAGCAAGGAAGCCGGAATAGAAATCCATGCCTGCGGGCTGACTTCCGGCAAAAAATTGCTCTCCGGCATCCTTGTCTCCGGAGATCCCAATCACAACCTGGTCGAAAAAGGTGTACCTGTATCGAAAATAATATCTCTGTTGGGAACCCAGATAAAAACTTCCCGGATCAGATGCCGTTATGGAGTCACCCTTCTGATAACCCGATTGTTTCTGCATCACCTGCTCGTAACGGAATGCCACTTCATGTCTTCCCTCTCTAATCAAATTTCGGGGAGTCAGTCGAACCCGGGGAGGTGGAAGGCCAATGACAATGTAAGGAGTTAATTTCTGAATAATAGCTGAATCAAACCCCTCCACTGCTTGCAATTCATACAGAGAGAAAACCTCCCCGTACTCAGTTAGATATTCGGTCAGGTTTTTAATTTGCGATGAAGTGAGAAATGGAATCCGGGAGAGAACAGTTGGATCCATCAGGTTAATATTTACCCTTTCCTGTTGGTTTTGATAGGCCGTAACCTCCTCTTCATTGGGCTCAAGGTCAGAAGTTTCAGTGAAGTTCACCATCAACTCTTCCATATATTCAGGGATGTCTGATTGAGCAATAACATGGAGTGGTATTGTCAGCAATATCCCAAAGAAAGCCAGCACCCATCTCATTTCAACCGCTTTTTTGTAGCTTCTCGTTGTTTCATAATTGAATACTCAATCGAAATCGCTGGAGAGAACCCTAATGTCATATGATATTCTGTTGCGATATTCAATCCCATCCTGCCGAGCGATAACCCGATACCTCCGGTTATTGCAAAGGGACCGGTATGCATGCCAATCCGTCCATAAACCGACCTGGCTAACCGAATCTCCACCCCTGTTCGCAGCATCATCGGATTCAGAAGGTCTTTCTCAGCTTCAAGAAGAATCAGTGCCTTTCCGGATAGAGCGTAACCGGCACCAAACCGGAAACGGATTGGCAATATTTCATCAGGTTGATCAGTGAGTTTAATCGGAATGGGATTACAGACTTGCATCCCAATTGTCCAATGCTGGTCCGGCCTGTACATGATCCCGGCCTCACAGGAGATCACTCCGCGCGACCCGTATCCTTCAGCAATTTGTATCCTTAAATAATTGATCTGGACACCCGCACTGAATCGCTTCCCAAATTTTCGGGAATAGCTGATTCCTGCTTTGAATTCATTGAAGAGGGTGAAGCCATAGTAGGTGAGTGACAGGCCGAAGGCCCCGGGGCGCCCCGACCAGGAGATCCCAAGCCCTTCAAAACAGATCTCTTTCATCAGGAATCTGTTCTCAACAAAAATGCCGGTCTGAAATCCTTCTGACCAGGCAACTCCTGCCTGGTTGTTGAATCCCGACCATACATCTGCAGAAGCAACAGATGCCTTTCCCAATGCTGCCGAACGGCCGCCGACACAAAACCCATCTCCTGAGCAATAAGCACCTGACGTATGCATCAGGGCAATCAATCCGATACAGAACCACTTCATGATTTTTCTTTCCCCTTAATCAGGAAAAAGGGTAAAAGGTAATATCCAGTTCGAAAGTTTTTTTCTTTTTTTATTAAAGGCTAACTTTGTATGAAAGAATTTTCACATGACAGATATTGTATTAGCGTTCCTAAGGGAATTGGAACAGAATAACAGCCGCGAATGGTTTCATGCCAATAAAGGGTGGTATGATGAAGCGAAACTGGAAATGGAGAAACTGGTAAATACCCTTATCCCTGGTGTTGCCAGGTTTGATCCCTCCGTGAAATTTGTTGCAGCGAAAGATTGTATGTTCCGGATATTCAGAGATATTCGTTTTTCAAAAGATAAACGACCTTACAAAACAAATTTCGGGGCCTGGATTAGCAGTTCCGGAAGGAAAAGCTGTGGCCCCGGATACTATATCCATATCCAGCCGGGTGAGTCATTCCTCGCAGCAGGGGTCTATATGCCGGACCCATTAACGTTGAAAAAGATCCGACAGGAAATCTATTACAACATTGGTGAGTTTAAAGCCATTCTGGAAGCCAAGGAGCTGATGAAATATGCGGAGGGCATCGATGAAATGGATAAGCTTATCCGGCCTCCAAAAGACTTCCCAGCCGATTTTCCGGAAATAGAAATCCTGAAAAACAAGCACTACACGTTATCGTGTCACTTGTCTGACGATCAGCTGACCAACGAGGGCTTCCCGGTGTTTGCATTAAGGGTCTTCGACCTTATGCATCCTTTCAACCTCTTCCTTGGAAGGGCAATGGATGGCTGATAACAGAACAATCAGGAGAAAAATCCGATAACTGTTTGCTTTCCAATCACTTTCTGTCCAATCTCAATATCGACCTTGGTATCGATTGGCAAAAGCAGGTCAACACGTGAACCGAATTTGATAAACCCAAGTTCATCTCCCTGAACAACGGGCTCTCCAACAACAGGATAGCATTTTACCCGCCGGGCAACAGCTCCTGCAATCTGGCGGATCAGAATTTCCCTGCCATCTTCAGTTTTTATCACCGTGGTTGTCCGCTCATTCTCCAGTGATGATTTTGGATTGAAGGCCACCATGTGCTTCCCCGGATGATAATGATAATACGTAATGTCTCCAGAGATAGGAAACCAGTTGACATGAACATTGTTGGCTGACATGAATATTGATACCTGGATACGCTCTTCCTTGAAAAACTCAGGCTCAACTGTCCGTTCGATCACCACAACTTTCCCATCAGCCGGCGAAACAACCAGGCTTCCTCCTCCTTTCAGCTCCCGTTTAGGGGACCGGAAGAAACGTACGATCATGATAAAGAACCAAGTACCAAGTACATATAAAAACAGATGAAACCATGTCTGCTCGGGGAAAATATGGTTAAGGCTTAGTAGCACAACAGCTACAAAAAGGAAAACGATGAAGATGGTTTTATATCCTTCTCGATGTATAGTCATGGGATTAGATGAGATGACGTAAAATGAGGTACAAAAATACAAAAGGAACTGAAATAAACATGGTGTCAAAACGATCAAGTATTCCTCCATGTCCGGGAAGGATGGTCCCGGAATCTTTGATATTCATGCTGCGCTTGAACAACGATTCGGCCAGGTCGCCGAAAGTGCCGAAGAAAATGATGAGAGAAGCGATGGCTATCCAATCGGGAAGAGATATGCCGGGAGCCAGAGAATGCAATCCAACAGAGGTTAGCAGAGCGACAATGGAACCTGCAATGGTGCCTTCCCAGGTCTTCTTTGGAGAGATTCGTTCAAAAAATTTATGTATCCCGAACTGCTTCCCGTAAAGATACGCACCTGTATCGTAAAACCATGTAAGGATAAAGAAACCTGCAAGAATGACAGGAACTCCCCAGAGCCTGACCGCCCCCTCGCCATTCAAGAGGTTCAGCAGAGCCATCGGAATGGCTATATAGAGGATCCCAGTGATGGTTAATGCAACATTGATGAGAGGCTGCGATCGTTTGCGGTAGATCTCGAAAACAAAAGGCAGAAACAGAAGAGGAAGAGCCAGAAGGACCGGAATAAATAGGGGGAGGATTGTGATACCCGTGATGTCGATCTGCGAAACAACGACAATTGAGAGATAAAGCAATGCGCCGGCAATGGTTCCGTAAATCCGCTGAGGATGAATCGTTTCTGAGGAAAAGATAGAATAGTATTCCCACAATCCGAAGATTGTTACAAACAGAAAAAGGGCTGCCAGAATCCAATAATTGAGGATCATAGCTGCAACCAGAAGAAATACCATGGAAAGTCCGGTGATGGTCCGAGCCCAGAAATTACTCATCTTCCGTGAACGATTTAAGAATATGATGCCCTCTCATCATATCATCCAGCTTCACGTATACCTCAATGTCTCCAAAGTGGTAAGCCGAATCTTGTTTGTTTATAATTACTGACTGAATGTCGTTTTCTTCCAACAATGACTTCAGAATCTCTGCTTTATAGAGAAATTTGGAGCCGTACAGGCACTCCCAACGTTCTTTGTCATGTTCATCAGATGCCATCGGCAGTGTCCTCAATCAGAAAAACATACAATTCCCTGGGGCCATGTGCTCCCATGACAAGCGTTTTCTCGATATCTGCTGTCCTGCTTGGACCCGTAATAACAGAGACCATTGACGGGAAATCAACGCCATATTTCTTCCGGATTAATCTGTAGGCTTGTTTCAGGTCAGGAACAAGTTGAGATGTAAATCCAACCACCACATGAATCTCGGGAGATCCAACGATCTTTCTTCCAGGATTTTGCCGTGAGGATACCATGACACTGCCGAACCTGGCAATCAGGGCTTCACAGCGCGTAATTCCAATCCGCGCTTCCGTGATTTTCTCAGGGTCTGATTCAAACGGGATGCCGGCATGCCTTAACCGGTTCTGAAGAAGAGGATCCAGACAAAAGAAGAGTGGCCAGTCTTTCTCCAGGATAAAGGATTTCAATACCCCCAAAAATTCATCTTCACTCTCACTGTAAATAAATCTGCCTGCCACACTAACCAAAGCCTGGGCAAATGTCACATCCAGCGAGTCAGTCATCACAGGAAAGACATCAGATTCCTGATCAAGGATCGGAAATGGCGGATCGTTTTTCTCCACCAACGCATTCCGGATCTTTTTCAGGATTTTTTCCCGTGATGTGCTCTCTTCCATGGCAGGGGATGAAATTATTGCTGAGGGGACTCGTCGGTCGGTTTGGGATCTGCCGCGGGCTCATCCTTTTTGGATATCCTCGGCTTACGTTTTGGTTTGGACGCTGTTCCAGGAAGGAGAGTTGTAGGCAAGAGTTTCTCCTCTTCCTTATCAAACGGACGTTTGCCAAATACATGTTCCAGGTCTTCCCTGAATATCACCTCTTTTTCAAGCAGCAGCGTGGCAAGTTGCTCAAGCTGTTCTTTGTGCTCAAGGATGAGTTTTTTTGCCCTTTCGTAAGCCGTTTCCACAATCTTTCTGATCTCCTGGTCAATCACCTCCGATGTCTTTTCCGAGTAAGGCTTGTGAAACGAGTATTCCGATTGTCCGGAGGAGTCGTAATAGCTGATATTCCCAATCACCTTGTTCAATCCGAAATAAACCACCATCGAATAGGCTTGCTTCGTCACCTTCTCCAGGTCATTCAGAGCGCCGGTGGATACTTTCCCAAAGAAAATCTCTTCGGAGGCCCTTCCACCAACAGCAGCGGTAATTTCATCGAACATCTGTTCGAAAGTGGTCAGTTGCCGCTCCTCAGGAAGATACCAGGCGGCTCCCAGCGCTTTCCCGCGGGGGACAATAGTTACCTTAACAAGTGGGTGTGCATGTTCAAGCAGCCAGCTGATGGCAGCATGACCTGATTCGTGGTATGCGATGACCTTCTTTTCGTGTGGGGAGATGATCTTGCTGCGCTTTTCAAGGCCTCCAACAATGCGGTCGATGGCATCCATGAAATCCTGTTTCTGGATGCTTTTCTTCTCTTTACGGGCAGCAATCAGGGCAGATTCGTTGCACACGTTGGCGATGTCGGCACCGGAAAACCCGGGAGTCTGACGAGCCAGAAAATCAACATCTACTTCGACATCCAGTTTAAGAGGTTTCAGGTGAACTTTGAAAATAGCCTTCCGTTCATCCAGGTCAGGAAGCTCAATATAAATCTGTCGGTCGAAACGTCCCGCCCGCATGAGTGCACGGTCGAGGACATCGGCCCTGTTGGTGGCTGCAAGGATGATCACACCTGCATTGGTTGCAAAACCATCCATCTCTGTAAGCAGCTGGTTCAATGTATTTTCCCGTTCATCGTTAGCTCCGGTCATCTGGTTCCTGCCTCGGGCACGACCCACAGCATCGATCTCATCGATAAAGATGATACAAGGTGCTTTCTCTTTGGCTTGACGGAAGAGATCCCTTACGCGGGAAGCACCTACTCCAACGAACATTTCCACGAAGTCTGACCCGGAAATGGAAAAGAACGGGACTTTTGCTTCGCCGGCAACAGCTTTGGCCAGCAGGGTTTTTCCTGTCCCCGGAGGACCTACAAGGAGAGCTCCTTTGGGAATTTTCCCTCCGAGCTGGGTGTATTTTCCAGGGTTCTTGAGAAAATCAACGATTTCCATCACCTCTACTTTCGCCTCTTCCAGGCCGGCCACATCGTTGAACGTCACATTGACGCTGGTATCTTTATCAAACAGCTGGGCTTTTGATTTCCCGATGTTGAAAATCTGTCCTCCTCCTCCTCCTCCTCCACGACTCATAAAACGCATGATCAGAAACCAGGCGCCAATCAGGATCGCGATAGGAATGATATAGCCCAGAATGTCTCCGAAGACATCCTTGCGCGTGTCATTGGAAGGTGGATAGGGATATTGCTTGGCAAAGTCCTGAAGTTCATAAGAAGGAGCACCTTCCCTCGACATCCTGGCTAACAGGGTGTCTCGGGTCTCTTTCAGCAGGGTGGTGAATATTTCTACCGACCCGATCTGATAGTAATATTGCGGGCTCTGGGAAGAACTGCCAAATCCTTTCTTGTTAAATTCCTGGTAAGCTGTATCTGTCTCCAGTTTTTCTTTTTTGATAAAAATCTCAGCCTTCTCATTGTTGACAACCACAATCTTTTCAATGTCCTGTTGCTCCAGCATCTCTTCCAAACGGGGCCAGGTGGTTTCCTTGACAGGGCTGGTATAATTGAAGTACTGAATGCCGATGAAAACGAGGGCCAGGATCGCATAAATCCAGTAAAAGTTGAATTTTGGTTTGCCTGTTTTCCCGGGAGTCAGGTTGGGAGGAAATCCCCCCTTATTTTTAGTGTCTTTTTTTTTGTCTGCCATTCTGTCTTGCTATCAAACGTTGATTAACCTCTTTGTCAGGGTGATTCAACCTTCTCAATATTCGCGTCACCCCACAACTGTTCAAGGTTATAGAAGTTTCTACGGGTATCCTGGAAGATATGCACAACCACGCTAAAATAGTCGATCAAAATCCATTCCGCATTTTCAAATCCCTCTTTGTGCCATGGCGAATCGCCGCACTCTTTTTTAACTTCCACAACCACGGCATCAGCAATGGCTTCAATTTGTGTACGTGAAGTACCATGACAAATCACAAAAGCATCACAAACAGCGGCGTAATTTTTGGGAAATCTGAGAACAACCGGGTCTTTGGCTTTTTTATCAAGCATCCCGTTGAGGATTGCCTGAATGATTGGTTCTGAGTTGGGTTTTGGCTCCGTTTTCTTTCTGGGCATGAAGGGGGTTTAGAACCTACAAAGGTAGTTAAAAGTTTGGTTTGAGGGCATATTTCTGGTAGAACTCATTGATCGCTTTTACCGCCTCCTCGGCTGTGTCCACCAGGATAAACAGATCGAGATCCTCCGGAGAGATGTTCCGGGACTCCAGCAAAACCTTCTTCATCCAATCCACAAATCCTTGCCAGTAGTCCTTCACCATCAGGATAACGGGGAATGGTGCCAGTTTTTTTGTCTGGATAAGGGTGATGGCTTCCGTCATTTCATCCAGGGTTCCAAACCCTCCGGGCAAACAGATAAACCCCATCGAATATTTCATGAACATCGTCTTCCTGATGAAGAAATAATCAAAGGTGATGAGTTTGTTGCTGTCGATGAAAGGATTTGGCTTCTGTTCGAAAGGCAGGGCAATATTCAATCCAACCGACTTCCCTCCTGCAAAATGAGCTCCCTTATTGGCCGCCTCCATGATTCCATGACCGCCACCTGTGATGATACCGTAACCATTCTTTGTGAGCAGGTAAGCAACCTCTTCTGTGAGTTTATAATATTTGTGGTTATCGAGTGTACGTGCAGAGCCAAAGATGGAGACACAAGGGCCAATCCGGGTCAGCTTCTCAAACCCCTCCACCATTTCAGACATCACCTTCAGAATCTCCCAGGTGTCGTAGCTGATGGTTTCCGACCAGGTTTTTTCTTCAAACTTACTCTTCAGCATTTCAATATCATCGATGTTCATGGCAGTGGTTTATTAGGAAAGACAAAGATAATAAAATGGTGATTGTTTTACTTTTGTCATTTTGATTGTCATTCACTATGTTTGTAGATATAAAAACAAATACAAAGAAATGGTACATACAGAACACAAAGAAACCCTGCAAAAGCCTTTGCGGTTATGGCCCGGCATTATTATCGCAATCCTGATTCTACTCGTCAGGTACATCCTGCCTGCAATTTTACCGGAGGCGCTTATTCCGGGAATTTTCGGCGGACTTGCCGCCGGTCTTTTAGTCATCGTATGGTGGGCTTTCTTCAGCCGTGCCACCTCGCTGGAGCGCTGGATTGGACCGCTGATATTCATTGTTGCTCCCGTTGTCGCTTCCCTCTTTCTCCACGAATCTATTGCCAAAGGCGGACAGGGAATGATGTTCACCATTCTCTGGGTGCCTGTGATGAGTCTTGTCTTTGTTACCTGCGCAGTGATAACCAGCACCTTGTCACCCAAAACCCGCCTGTGGAGTATCATTGCATCCATCATTCTGGCATCCGGAGTATGGATCCTCCTCAGGAACGATGGCATCACCGGAGATTTCAGCCCTGATCTTGTGTGGAGATGGTCGCAAACGTCCGAGGAGAGACTCATCAGTCAGGATGGGAACAGTTTCCAGGGGTTGGAAACAACATCTGTAATCTTTGATTCGGTTTCTGAATGGCCAGGTTTTCGGGGACCAAACCGGGATGGCGTCGTTCATGGCCTGGCAATCAGCACCGATTGGACCAATTCGCCTCCCGAGGAGTTGTGGCGTCGGGCTGTCGGCCCCGGATGCTCCTCGTTTGCTGTGAACGGAGATTATTTCTTTACCCAGGAACAGCGGGGAGAGCAGGAGACAGTGACCTGTTACTATCTCAATACAGGTGAACCGGTATGGATTCACAGAGATAGTACCCGTTTCTGGGATTCCCATGCAGGTGCAGGCCCGAGAGCCACCCCAACACTCCACAACGGAAGGGTTTATACGATGGGAGGTACCGGTATCCTGAATGCCCTGGATGCTACAGATGGATCACTGATATGGTCCAGGAATGCGGCAGCAGATTGCGAGACCCAGCCTTCGGGGTGGGGATATACGAGTTCCCCGCTGGTAGTGGACAGCCTTGTAATCGTGGGTATCGTTGGGAAACTGGCTGCCTATGACCTGGAAACCGGTGACCCTATATGGTTTGGACCCGATGGTGGATTTGGCTACAGTTCACCACAACTGTTCACAATTGAGGGAGCTCCCCAGGTAATTCTGATGAGTCAGTCTGGAGCCATCAGCATCGGGCCGGCATCAGGTAAAATCCTTTGGGAATACCCCTGGCCGGTTGAAGACCGTATCCTGCAACCAGCGCTGATTGAGGGAGGCGACCTGCTCCTCTGCAAGGAATATAATGAAATACGACGGGTCTCTGTGTTACTTGATGCAGGCGAATATTCCACCAAAGATCGTTGGACATCATCGGCCATGAAGGTGGATTTCAATGACCAGGTGGTTCACAACGGGTACGCATACGGTTATGACGGTCCCTATCTCACATGCATTGACCTGAATGACGGAAAACGCATGTGGAGAGGAGATCGGTATCGTGGGTGGAACATCCTTTTGGCCGGGCAGGACCTGGTTCTGATTCTGACTGAAAAAGGAGATCTCGCATTGGTACAAGCCACTCCGGATAAGTTCACAGAACTGGGAAAGATAAAGGCAATCGAAGGAAGAACATGGAATCATCCTGCCGTTGCCGGTGATGTGGTGCTGGTAAGAAACAGTGAAGAGATGGCGGCGTTCAAGTTAAAGCCATCAAATTAATAAAGCGAACAATGAAGAAGATATCAAAGTTATCATCAGTAAGATCAGTAGGTGTAAGCATTTTGATCCTGAGCATTTTTTCTATGATCAGCGGTAATACGCTTGAGGCCCAGAATTATGTAACGACCTATGCAGGAACCGGGAGTCCGGGCTTTGTCAATGGTGATACAAGTGTTGCCAGTTTCAACAGGCCATTTGGTATCTGCATTGACCCGGAGGGGAACATCTACCTGGCCGATGCTTACAACCATGTCATCCGGAAGATTGGGGTCGATGGAATTGTCTCCACCTTTGCAGGATCAGGAACGGCCGGATACCTCGACGGTCCGGCAGCTGACGCAAAATTCAACCAACCCATCAACATCTGTCTCGATGGAGAGGGGAACATGTACGTTTCCGATTTTATCAATCAGCGCATCCGGAAGATCTCATCCGACATGATGGTAACCACTGTTGCCGGAACAGGGATAGCTGGCTTGCAGGATGGGCCTGTTGATCAGGCTCAGTTCAATTATCCCAGAGGTATCTGCCTGGATGATACGGGGAATATCTATATCGGCGACAGCTGGAACCACCGGATAAGGCGAATTTCTGCAGACAGCATGGTTACTACCTGGGCGGGAGGAGGAACCTCCATTGGTGTGCAGAGTGTTGGAGCCTTTCTGGATGGAAGCGATACCTCCGCACGGTTTTATACCCCCTGCGAACTTTCTGTCGACCAAGACAATCATATTTTTGTGGCAGATGCTTACAACCATCGTATCCGTAAGATTGATCCCTCGCGAATGGTCACCACGGTAGCTGGAAGCGGCGACAGTGGCCCCACTGCCGGAGGGTTTCAGAATGGGCCCGCCCCTGATGCCATGTTTAAAGTGCCAACGGCATGCCACGTTACAACCTCCGGAGTTATTTTTGTCGGGGACGGTGAAAATCAGAGGGTTCGAAAGATCGGCACCGATGGAATGGTCACAACCTTTGCCGGATCAGGTTACGTCGGATTTGAAAACGGGCCAGACACACTTGCGATCTTTAATTTCCCGCGAGGATGTGTAATGGATTATGTGTTGAACCGGTTGTACGTAGTCGATTATTACAACCATGCCGTTCGGATAATCCACATCTCCCCGGCAACCGGAATGGGAGAGTCTCCATCAACTCCGGAGAAGCTGGATATTTTTCCAAATCCTGCCAGAAACCACATTGCAATCAGTTGGGAAAAAGTCAATCAGGGAACGAATCTTAAGATATTGACTTCAGCAGGAAAGACAATCCTGCAAAGATCCGATTTGAACCTATCGTGCATTCAGATTGATGTTTCAGGATGGGAGCCGGGAATCTATGTGGTGGAAATCCTGCATAAGGAGGGCCTCACTGAAAATAAAAAGCTAATCGTTTTGTAAAAATCCAGTGATCCAGTGATCCAGTGATCCAGTGATCCAGTGATCCAGTGATCTAGTTTTCCGCCAGGTACCCCTTCAAATGCAACACCGTATATCCCTTTCCGGCTGCTGAAATCTCTTCCGGGGATCCTTCGGCGATGATCTCTCCACCGCGTTCACCCCCTTCCAAACCAAGATCTACAATATGGTCGGAAACCTTGATCACCTCCATGTTGTGCTCGATCACCAAAACCGTATTCCCTTTTCCAACTAGTTTGTTAAGCACGCAGAGCAGTACCTTCACATCTTCGAAATGAAGCCCTGTTGTTGGCTCATCAAGAATATAAAGGGTATTGCCGGTATCGGTTTTGGACAGTTCCGTTGCCAGTTTCACACGCTGAGCTTCTCCTCCCGAGAGAGTGGTTGACTGTTGTCCAAGTGTGATGTAACCCAACCCAACCTCCTGGAGCGTCTCGATCTTCTTCACGATCATCGGGATCGCTTCAAAAAAAACAACCGCCTGGTTGATGGTCATGTTGAGGACGTCGTTAATCGACTTGCCCTTGTAGCGTACCTCAAGAGTTTCGCGGTTGTATCGTCTTCCCTGGCACGTCTCGCAGAGCACATAGACATCCGGGAGGAAATTCATCTCAATCACACGCAAACCGGCCCCCTTGCAGGTTTCACAGCGTCCGCCTTTCACGTTGAAGGAGAACCGGCCTGGCTTGTACCCGCGAATTTTCGACTCGGGAAGGATGGCATAGAGTTTCCGGATTTCGTCAAACACCTTGGTGTAGGTTGCCGGGTTGGACCTTGGCGTACGGCCGATTGGCGACTGGTCGATCTCGATCACTTTGTCGATGTTCTTAATCCCTTCGATCGAGTTGTAGGGTAACGGCTTCTGGTCGGACCGGTAGAAATGCTGACTGAGAATAGGGTAGAGGGTCTCGTTGATGAGGGAGGACTTTCCGCTGCCGGAGAGTCCGGTTACACAGATCAGTTTCCCCAACGGAAGATGAAGGTCGACATGTTTAAGGTTATGCCCTGAAGCCCCTTTCAGCGTAAGGTATTTTCCGTTTCCGGCTCTCCTTGAATCCGGAACCTGAATCTTGTATTTTCCGCTCAGGTATTTCCCGGTGAGGTGGTCGGTTTGCATAATCTCTTCAGGCGTCCCCTGAGCTACAATCTTTCCGCCGTGAATGCCGGCAAATGGCCCGATATCTACGACATAATCGGCATGCAGGATGGTCTCCTGGTCATGCTCCACAACAACCACTGAATTGCCTGTGTCGCGAAGACTTTTCAACGCATTGATCAGCTTGAGGTTGTCGTGCTGATGCAGCCCGATGCTGGGCTCGTCGAGAATATAAAGCACCCCTACCAGTTGCGATCCAATCTGGGTTGCCAGCCTGATCCGTTGGCTTTCGCCTCCCGAAAGGCTTCTGGCGGTTCGGTTCAGCGTAAGGTAACCGATACCGACATCCAGGAGGAATTTGATCCTGTTTTGTATCTCCCGGATGATCTCATAGGCGATGATTTTATTTCGTTCGTCCAGCCTCTCATGAAGTGATTCGAACCAGGTGTATAGGTTTACCAGGTCCATCTCCGAGAGTTCGGCAATATTTTTTTCTCCGACTTTAAACCAGAGCGACTCTTTCTTTAACCGGGCTCCGTTGCATTCAGGACAAGGTTTTTTATTCATGAAGCTGCTTACCCATTTCCTGATGCCGGCAGGCGCTGCCTCGGCGTGCTGGGCGTTGATGAAGCTGATGATCCCTTCAAAATTGAGGGAGTAGGTGGATGTCACACCCAGGTAATCGTTTTTAACTTTAAATACCTCTTCCGACCCGTACAGGATGACGTTGACGGCATGTTCGGGAATTTCCGAGATGGGCGTGTTGATGGTGAAGCCGTATTTTTCACCAATGGCCTCAACCTGCTTGAATATCCAGTTGTTCTTGTACTCCCCAATCGGTACAATCCCTCCTTTTTTAATGGTTTTAGTCGGGTCGGGGATGATCTTCTTCAGGTCTATCTCTGAAACTGTCCCAAGGCCGTTGCAATGTGGACAGGCGCCATACGGCGAATTAAAGGAGAAGGTGTTGGGTTCCGGCTCATCGTAAGAGATGCCGGTGGCCGGACACATCAGCAGGCGGCTGTAGTGTCTGCTTTCAGTTGACTCAGCCAGGGAGGTCATCAGTTGGTCCTTGCCGTGCTTCATCGCCAGAGCAACGGATTGGGCCAGCCTCTTTTTAGATTCCTCCCTGATAAGAATCTGATCGATCACAATCTCGATATCATGGATCTTATACCTGTCAAGTTGAAGTCCGTGGGTGATCTCCCGGATCTCCCCGTCAATCCTCACCTTCAGGAATCCTTGCTTTCTGATTTGTTCAAACAATTCCCTGTAGTGACCTTTTCTTCCCTTCACTGCCGGAGCCAGAATCAGAAGTTCATCCCCCTTATGATTGGAGAGAATCAACTCCACGATCTGCTGTTCGGTATAGCGGACCATTTTCTCTCCGGTATTGTAAGAGTAGGCATCGCTGGCACGGGCAAAGAGAAGTCGAAGGAAGTCGTAAATCTCAGTAATGGTACCTACGGTAGAACGGGGATTCCGGGTGGCGGCTTTCTGTTCGATGGAGATGACCGGGCTTAATCCGTTGATCTTATCCACATCGGGGCGCTCCAGGTTGCCTATGAACTGGCGGGCGTAGGCGGAGAATGTCTCCATGTAGCGACGCTGGCCTTCGGCATATACCGTGTCAAACGCCAGCGAAGACTTGCCGCTGCCACTTAATCCCGTGATCACCACCAGCTTGTTCCGTGGGATGGTGACGTCGATGTTCTTCAGGTTGTGAACCCTTGCCCCGTATATTTCAAGATTCTCTTCCACGGTATCTCCTCTTGTTCCTCGGTATCTGGCCGGTATAATTAGTCCATGTATCTCACCGCTGACATGCTTCCAGGCACCGCCTAACGGATCTCATTAATTTTCAGGGTGTCGTGGAAAAAGGTTTCCGATGTTTTCCGGCCAGTGTACGATGTAACCGAAAGAGCATCCTTTTCCGGCAACGTGAGGATATAGGTCTTTCTTGATTTGTTTGGCAACGAGTATCCGTGGATCCAGGGATTGAACTCCCTGATGATGCGGTAAGTGATCCCTCTGCTCTTTGCGAAAGCCGGAAGGTCTGTAATGGTAGTGTCGACCACGATGGTATAAGTCTTTATCTCAGGATAAAAATCAGACTCCTTCAGGAAAAACCCATACTTCGTAGGATTCTCATAGACCTCCTTGGCGGCCAGGATGCGAAAGATGTACCGGGCGGTCTCTTCGTTCAGGTATAGGTCGTAATAGGAATTGACTTTCTGACCCTTCAGTGCCCGATCCAGTCCGTTTATCCCCCGGTTGTAAGAGGCAGCAGCCAGGGTCCAGTCGCCGAATGAATCGTGCGCTTCCAGCAGGTATTGGCAGGCAGCCACAGTCGCTTTGATGAGATTGTATCGTTCATCGATCTCGTTGTTTACCTCCAGGCCGTATTTCCGGCCGGTTGAGATCAGGAACTGCCACACACCTTCGGCGCCGGCCGGCGATGTGACATCCCCCAGATTACTCTCGGCAATGGCCAGGAACTTGAAGTCATCAGGGACCTTGTACTTTTTCAGGATCGGTTCAATAACAGGGAAATACCGGTGAGCCCTCTTGAACATCTGCTGGGTAGTGGAGTGCATAAAGGTGAACGCCAGGATCTCCCGGTCAAAACTCTCGCGAACAATCAGGTCGTTCAGTGGCACCTTCTCCCCGGCAAAATCAACTTTCTCTGGAAGCTCCGGAGTAAAAATCATGTAGTTGCGACGAAATGCTCCCCGGTAATCCCGTTCCGGATCCTGCTTGTCAGCAATGCCAAAAATGAATACTCCCGCAATACCAACGATCACAATCGCCGCAATAAAATAAACGAACTTTCTTCTCACCATTTCACTATTTCACCATTTCGTTACTCGCTTCTCGCTTTTCGCTTCTCGATCATCTTCATCTCCTCAGGACAGACGTGCTCATTCCTACTCCCCCGAAATCTCAGAAATTACTCCTGAAGTCCGCAAACAATGGCGCCACCTCATCCTTCGGAGAGATTACCGGGTCGCTGATGCCCCAGTCAACGTTAAGATCCGGATCATTCCACCGGATAGCTCCTTCCGACTCTTTGTTGTAGATGTTCGTACACTTGTAGAAGAAAATCGTATCATCTTCAAGAGTCAGGAACCCGTGTGCAAACCCGGCCGGCACCCAATACATCCATTTGTTCTGCCCTGATAGAACGATGGAAGACCACTTTCCGTATGTAGGCGATTCCTTTCGAATATCCACCGCCACATCCAGTACCGATCCGCGCATCACCCGCACCAGTTTCCCCTGGGCAAAAGGAGGGTTCTGGAAATGAAGTCCGCGCAACACCCCTCTTTTCGACTTCGATTCATTGTCTTGCACGAAGGTCACATCAATTCCATGAGAAAGGAATTTAGCCTGATTAAATGACTCAAAGAAGTAACCCCGCTCATCCTCAAACACATCCGGCTTGATGATCAGCAGACCTTCCAGGGGAGTTTTAATAATTTCCATATCTCGCTATTTCACCATTTCACTATTTCACCATTTCACTACAGGTGCACACACTCCCCGTAAGCTTGCGCCACCGCCTCCATGATCGCTTCCGACATGGTAGGGTGGGGGTGAACAGCTTCGATGATCTCTTTTCCGGTGGTCTCGAGTTTTCGTGCAACGACCACCTCGGCGATCATTTCAGTCACGTTGTCTCCGATCATATGAGCACCCAGCCATTCCCCGTATTTGGCATCAAAGATCACCTTCACAAACCCTTCGCGGTTTCCCGATGCTGTTGCCTTCCCGGATGCCGTGAAAGGAAACTTCCCAACGCGTATCTCGTATCCCGCATCTTTGGCTTGTTGTTCGGTCATGCCAACAGAAGCAATTTCAGGATTGGTATAGGTACATCCCGGAATGTTACCATAATCCAGAGGCTCTGCATCTTTGCCGGCAATCTTTTCCACGCAGATAATTCCTTCGTGGGATGCCACATGAGCAAGGGCCTGACCGTGAACGATATCGCCGATGGCGTAATAGCCATCAACATTGGTTTTGTAAAAGTCATCAACGACTACTTTGCCTTTCTCGGTGTTGATCCCCGTCTCTTCAAGCCCGATACCCTCCAGGTTGGTGGCAATGCCAACAGCACTAAGTACGATCTCGGCTTCGATTACCTCTTCACCCTTTTTGGTCTTCACTGTCACCTTGCAGAGTTTGCCTTTTGTATCCACGGACTCAACGTTGGCGTCGGTCATTACCTTCATACCTGCCTTCTTGAATTCACGGGCCAGTGTTTTCGACACCTCTTCATCTTCCAGAGGAACCACATTCGGCATCAGCTCAATGAGTGTAACCTGAGTCCCTATTGAGTTGTAGAAATAAGCGAACTCGGAGCCGATAGCTCCCGACCCGATCACAACCATTGATTTCGGCTGCTTTGGTAAATTCATGGCTTCGCGGTAGCCGATGATTTTTTTGCCATCCTGCTTGAAATTCGGAAAATCCCTTGAACGGGCCCCTGTGGCAATGATGATGTGTTTCGCTGAATATTCAGTTTGCTTCGCTTCGCTCGCAATGACATTACTGCCCACTTCAGACTGCCCACTGCCAACTGAAGACGAGGCATGCCCCGTCTCTACCTGAACAATTTTCCCCGGCTTCACGCGTCCCGTTCCCTCCAGCACATCCACCTTGTTTTTCTTCAGCAGAAACTGAATCCCTTTGCTCATCTGATCGGCAACCCCGCGACTGCGCTTGACAATAGCTTCGAAATCCGGTTCCGCTTCACCGGCAGTAATTCCATAACTGGAAGCGTGTTTCAGGTAATTAAACACCTGTGCGCTCTTCAGGAGAGCTTTCGTGGGAATGCAACCCCAGTTCAGGCAAATACCGCCCAGTTCGGCACGTTCTACAACGGCTACTTTGAATCCCAATTGGGCAGCCCTGATGGCAGCCACATATCCACCCGGACCGCTGCCAATGACGATAATATCGTAATTCATAAAAATTCTTGTTTAGCCCGCGAATTTACGAAAAAATGATGAGACTGAAAACTGGATGCTGGATGCTGGATACTGGATACTGGATACTGGATGCTGGATGCTAGATACTGGATACTAGATGCTAGATACTGGATGCCGGATGAGGATATCGTATCACCTCATACTCACTTCCCTACCTCCCTACCTCCCTACCTCCCTACCTCATTCCTTTACCAATTCACAATACTTCCCCCATGCCCTCAGGAACCTCACCGCCGAAAGCAGCAACGGTGTGGCCATGGTGATAAAAAAGAGGGAGATCCATTTTTGGTCGATCAAACCGGTTTTGCGGACAAGAACTCCGGAGGTAATCATGATGGCCATCAACAGGTAACTTTTCCAGTCGAAAAAAGAGAACACACACGGACGCAGGATTTCAAGGGAGCGGATCCGGGTGATGTGTTTAAGGGAAACACGAAGAAAAAGAAGATGGAAAAAGATCAGACCAGCGATCACAGCAAGTACAATCTTCAACCAGAGCATCGACATTTCAGGTAACATCGTGATGCCCCTGAATAGCAGAAACCCTCCGGCAAAAAGCCACACGGCGGCTGCAACGAGCAGCAGTTGCCGCTTTGGAATCCCCGGTTTCATCTCAAAAATCACCCGCTTCACCATTTTCACTATTTCGCTTCTCGCTTTTCGCTTTGCCGCGTCACTACGTTCCTCGCAATGACAAGTTTCGCTTTTCGCTTTGCTGCGTCACTACGTTCCTCGCAATGACAAGTTTCGCTTCTCGCTATTTATTTTTCTCCAGCAGTAACCCGTTAAACAGGAGTTTGTAACTCCCCTGTGTCGAAGCCCGGAATTGAGGGTTAAAGCCATAAAGCACTAGTTGTCCTTTCCCCCTCTGCAACCATACCATCACCGTTTTATCTGCAAGCTTCTCCGGCTTTTCACAATAGCCGCTCATCAGGATATTCTCCTCCGGGAACGTGCCGATCACCCGCCTGTCCATGTCGAAATTGGGAATCTGGGTAGTGAATACAGGTGTACCCCTGAAGAATACACCGGTGCTCTCCGGCATACCCTGGGTGAGCGGGTGATCGTGTTTCAGGTTGATCCTGACAAACGAACCGGGACAATACACGCCGGCCTCCCTGATTGATTTGGAAATATCACGTACCGGAAGACGGAAGGCTTCGGTGGTGTCGCCCACTTTCATGGAAAGCAGTCCCGTAAACAGCTCAGTAGATTGTCCCCATGAGAGTATGATACCTCCTTGTTCCAGGAAATCCATCAGTTGATCCATCCCCTTTTTGCCTATTCCTTTCGTAAATTCAGGCGGGTAGCTGGTTGGATAGACCTCATTCTCAGAGCGGTATTGTCCCTCCATCAGGATCGATTTATTATTGCTTGGAAAAACCACAACATCAAAATCGGTAGCAAAGTCTCTCTTGGCAAAATCTCCGGGTTTAACGGTTGTGAAAGGGATTCGGTAGCTGTCAAAGATGAAACGTGTCCAGCCGGCATCCATATCGTGCATGTTGGTCTCAACCAGTGCGATCCGGGGGACCGAGAAAGATGTGAATGGCATCCGGGATTTATCTGTGAGAATTTCCGGCATCACGGTGAGTTTCGAAATCAGTTTGTCGAGTTTGGAATTCTTCCCTCCGTCGCGCATAATGATAAAATCGCCTCCTGGAGTTCTTGAAACCTCCAGCCCCAGCTCACTTGCCATGAATGCGGCTTTATAACTTTCATTGTTTGTGACACTGAATACAGCTGCCCAGTAACTTTCCGGAAGCGGTTCAAGGAGGGAAAACGGTCCATTGATCTCATGCATGTTCAGAAACTGCGCATCCAATGGTTCAGTTACGGCAACTGAAGTCACTCCGCGATGGAGGGGCAACGACCAGGAGGTGATATCATAGGGCTTGATGAGTTCTCCATTTGGCGTATAATGACGTTCCGGAAAATTTTGTTTCTCCATTACCTCCTTGATAAACGGACGGTAGGGTTGTGCAAGAGGGATTACAATCGCTCCGCCAGAAATGACAGTGCCATTGACTGTAAAAGGGTCATCTGTTTTGTAAACATGAACCCCGTGTTCAATCAGCAGGTTGACAATTCCAACCATCTCACCGGGATCATGCTGCTGTGGTGGCAGGATATAAAAATAGGGTGCTTCCGTTTTTCCCTTGCTGACTTCGAGCTTGCACAGATCACTCTGAAAAGCCAGGATTGCTGCCCTGTTGGCAGTTGCAGTCTTGAGAATGGACATCATGGAGGTGATCTCATAATCAACGATATCCCCCAATCTCCACCAGCCACCCAGCCACGGATCCGGCATGTTGATACTCTTTTTGTAATCGCCCAACCCTTTCCCGATGACACTCAGTTCATTCTCCTCCACATAGACTGGCGTAGCCGTTTGCACACTTGCACATTCGGTAAGGAACCCGATCACATTTTTCCAGATGCAGGTCTCGGTGGAGCCTGGCCAGTAATCATCGAAGAGATAATGCTGGCTAACCCCCTTCTCTCCAGCCTGTGTCATGTCCTTCATCATGTTTGATCCGAATATTCCAATCCAATTCCAGATGCCGGCATCGATGTTCTCGGCAATGGGATCGTGCGGTGGCGGAACAAAATACCTGACACCGGAGGAGCCCATCTGGTGTTTTTCCACCATCACCTGAGGATACCAGCCGGTATTGTAAACAGCTGCAATTGCCTTGGTATCCTCCTGTGAGAGGGTAATGAAATCGCGGTTGTTGTCGTGCCCTACATATTTATGGTATACTTCTGGAAGAGATGATCCTTCGTATTTTGTCCCAAGATACTTTTTGTAATGATTCACCACTTTGTCCATGCCATCCGGATTGTGGCACGGGACCAGCATCAGAACAGTATTGTCGAGCCACCCGGTAGTATCGGGATGCAATGCCGTGATCAGTTCGTACGCGATTAATGGCGCGGCTTGCGAAGGGCCAACCTCCGTGGAGTGCATCGAAAGGGTCGCCAGGACGAAAACCCGTCCATCTTTTACCATCGTATTCCGCTGTTCATCCGTGAGCTCCGGATTTGTGGCAAGTTGTTCGTTGATATCCCGAAGGTTCTCAAGGTTTTTGATATTCTCTTCCGATGAGATAAACGCGATGTACATTGGCCTTCCTTCTGGGGAGTTGCCAATCTCTTTCATCACCAATCGGGGAGAACGTTGATCAAGTACCTTAAAATAGTCGATCAGCTTTTCATAGTCGAACAGATTCCGGTCCGATCCCGGCTGGAAGCCAAAGAAATTGTTAGGAGTTTGAACAGCCTGTCCAATTGCGACATCTGTATAAAAAATCTGAAACGTCAGTGCTGTCAGAATACTGAACAAGGAGAATCTCATCATATTGGAAGATTTAGATACATGCAATAATACTAAAAAATTTCACTATTTCACTACCTCACTACCTCACTACCTCACTACTTCGCTACCTCTTTTCTTGTTACTCCTTTCACAATTATTAAAATCATTACCTTTATCCCCTGAAAGAAACCAACAAAAGTACAGACGAGGCATGCCTCGACCCTGCTAACGAAACAAACCAATGTACAGCCGGCGCATGCCCCGGCTCTACGTATGAAAAACAACACGAAACCAATGTCAATAAACCACTACAAAGAGGCGGCCACACGAGCAACGCAATGGCACGCCAACTATCGGGAAGAGATGATGAAATGCCGGTTCGATACCATTGCAGTCCACGGAATCTACTCCATGCAGGAGGCCCTCGACTTTAACCAGGGATCAACCATTGAACCAATCTATATGTCTGCTTCCCAGGCCTACCGGGATTCGGATGAGATGGAAGCTGCCCTTGGTTATGAGATTCCTACCTGGTGTTACTCAAGAATTGCCAACCCCACAATGTATTACATGGAAGGTGTGATGGCGATGCTGGAGGGCTATGGCTCTGGTATTGAGACAAGCTGCATCGCCACTTCATCTGGTATGGCTGCTATCCAGAGTGCGATAGATCAGTTTCTCGTGGTGGATACGAAGCGACCTTCTGCCCCGATGAACTTTGTTGCTACCACACAGGTTTATGGTGGAACCTACCAGCAGTTTTCCATGCGCAAAGATGCCGAACGGGCTGTGGAATGGCGTAAAGTGGTGAATTCAAACGATTTGAGTGAATGGGAGTCGTTGATCGATGAAAATACCCGTTTCCTTTATGGTGAATTGCCGAGCAATCCCGGACTTGCATTCTTCGATCTGAAAGAGGTGTCTGACCTGGCACACAAATACGGGATCCCGATGATTGTGGATGCCACCGTGGCATCACCGGCATTAATGAGACCTATCGAATACGGAGCTGATATTGTGATACAGTCTGTGACCAAATCGATGTCATCCGGTGGATCCAGTATCGCCGGAGCGATCATCTCCCGAAAAAATATTACCTCCACCATCGATAACCCGGCGATGAAGGCCGACTTTGCCACTTATCTCAAGCTTCTTCCCAACCGGGATAACGGTCCGAACATCTCTCCGATGAATGCCTTCATGGCTCTGAATGATATCAGAACCCTCCGGATGAGGATGGATGTAATGAGCCGGAATACACAGAAAGTTGCCGAATATCTGGAGACAAATAAGCATATCGAGAAGGTTGCCTACCTGGGACTTAAATCTCATCCATTGCATGAGCTGGCCTCAAAATACATGGTCCTGGTTGATTCGGAGTACGATGAACTCTATGGCAAAAAAGTCAATAGATATGGTCACCTGATGTCGTTCAATGTGAAAGGCGGGGCCCAGTCAGCTCGTAATGTCTTCGATGCATTTTCGCGTATATGGCGTGCTACAGACCTGGGCCGCATCAAATCCGTAGCTACCATTCCGGCGATCTCTACCCATTCCCAGCAAGGAGAGGAGGGCAGGAAAATGGCGAATATCCCACAAAACCTCATCCGCCTGTGCGTTGGGGCCGAACATCCCGACGATATTATCAAGGACCTGGATCAGGCTCTTGCAATCCTCGATGGGAAAAAAGTATTTGTAACTTCACCCGAATATTCTGCAGGAGGGGCCTCCTCCGCGACATTGAGGAAAGGCAAATCAGGAAATAATTGAACATACAATACAACAGTCATTAAAACCTAGGACCTATGCCAAAACAAGGATTTACCACCAAAGCAATTCATGCCGGAAAAATCGATTTTCATCCCGATTCCATGTCTGTACCGATTTACCAATCGGTTGCGTACCCGTACCTGGATGCCCGTGAGGCAGCCGATATCTTTTCCGGCGAAAAGCCCGGATATACCTACGGCAGATGGGATAACCCTACGGTTGATGCATTTGAACGTCGCATGGCAGCGCTTGAGAATACCGAATCGGCCATTGCAGCATCTTCTGGCATGTCGGCTATCTTTCTGCTGGCCCATCACCTGCTCCAACCCGGAGATAATGTAGTCTCCTCCAACCGTGTTTATGGCGGAACATTCGGGTTGTTTGGTACAGGCCTTCCAAAAATGGGTGCCGAAGTAAAATGGGTGACAAACCCCGAATCGATCGAAGCCTGGGAAGCAGCCATCACTCCCCGCACAAAATTCCTGTTTGTCGAGACTCCCAGCAACCCATCACTCTTCATCGCAGACATTCCGGCACTTGCTGCACTGGCAAAAGCCAAAGGGCTTCCGTTGGTAGTCGACAATACAATTGCAACTCCGGCATTGCAGCAACCCATTCTGCTGGGCGCCAACCTGGTAGTACATTCAACCACGAAGTATATTTGTGGAAATGCGACCAGTTTGGGTGGTATCATCTGTGGTCCACGCGACATCATTGAAGGGATTCGCCAGAACGGCATCCGTTACCTGGGTCCGGCCATGGCCCCTCTCAATGCCTGGCTGAACCTGAACGGACTGGAGACTCTGGAGCTCAGAATGGAGAGGCACTGTCACAACGCAATGGAGATAGCCAAATTTCTCGAGAAGCATCCGAAAGTGAATTATGTCAACTACCCCGGACTGGAATCCAATCCTTACAATAAACTGATTAAACCTCAGATGAAAGGAGTCAGTTCCCTGATGTCATTTGAACTAAACGGGACTTATGAGGATGCTACCCGGTTTATTGATGCGCTTCAGATCATTACACATGCAACACACCTGGGTACCAATAAATCAATCGTCACTCATCCGGCATCTACCACCCATTCGGCCATGGGTGAGGTGGAGATGAAAAAAGCAGGGATCTCCCCTTCGTTGATACGCTTCTCCATCGGTATCGAAGATGAGAATGATCTCATCACCGACCTGGCTGAAGCCTTTGATTGTGCAGAGAACCCGGCGAAATGTAAAGGTCGGCTTACACAAGACAAATATCCGTTAGCCACATAGCATGAAGTTTTTTTCCACCAATCTGAAAGCAGAACCTGTCTCGTTCAGTCAGGCTCTGCTCAAAGGCCAGGCTCCCGATCGCGGACTCTACATGCCTGAAAAAATACCCCTAATCCCTCTGCAAGAGATTTACAGATATGCCCGGATGCCTTATTATGAGATTGCCTATAACATAATCAGGCGCTTTCTTGAAGGCGAGATCGGAGATCAGGAGTTGTTCGAACTGGTTAAGGATGCATACGATTATGATGTCCCATTGGAGCATGTGTGCGAGCGGAAGTACATCATGCGGCTTGACCAGGGGCCTACAGCTTCCTTCAAGGATTTTGCCGCCCGGATGATGGGACGACTGATGCAGTATTACCTGAAACGAGAGAACAAGAAACTGTTGATTCTTACCGCCACTTCAGGCGATACGGGAAGTGCGGTTGCCAACGCTTTTTACGGACTCGACAACATTGAGATTGTGGTTCTCTTCCCACGAGACGAAGTCACCCCCCGGCAAAGAAAACAGATGACCACTCTTGGGAAGAATGTCAGAATCCTTGCTCTCGATGCCAAGTTCGACGACTGCCAGGCATTGGTCAAGCAGGCTTTTTCCGATCCCGACCTGACACATCTTCCTCTATCCTCAGCCAATTCGATCAACATCGGACGCCTGGTTCCCCAAACGGTGTACTACTTCTATGCCTTTGCAAAGTTGCGTGACCCTGGTCTGGTTGACCGGATTGTTTTCTCGGTACCTTCCGGCAATTTTGGAGATATGATGGGAGGAGTGCTCGCCATGAAGATGGGATTGCCGGTCAGGAAGTTTGTCATTGCAACCAACGCCAATGATGAATTCCCCAACTACCTCTGTTCAGGTCATTACAATAAAATAGAACCAAGCCTGAATTGCATCTCCAGTGCCATGAACGTGGGGCATCCCAGCAATCTTGCCAGGCTTGTTTCCCTCTATGGAGGCGTGATGGACGAAAAGGGTGTGATTCATAAGCCTGCTGATCTTGAATCAATGAAAAAAGAGATCTGGGCAGCAAGTATTTCTGATACCCAAACCCGGGAAACAATTGCGGCGGCCTATCTGAAATATGGAACACTGCTGGAACCGCATGGAGCAGTGGGATGGGCAGGGTTGATGGATTACCTCCAAACTATGCCTGAATCAGAAGCCGAAAACCAGTTATGCATCTCACTGGAAACAGCCCATCCGGCTAAATTCCCGGAAGAGATTGAGAAGATCCTGAACATTGACCCGGAACTTCCGCCAAGCCTCGAAGGCATCGACCACCTTCAGGAACATATTATCGACATTGATAACAACTACGAAGCGTTCAAAGAATATTTACTTCTAACCTCTAACTTCTGACTTCTAACCTCTAACTTCTGACTTTATGTATATCGTTTGTTCCGATCTCGAAGGCGTTTTTGTTCCGGAAGTGTGGATCAATGTAGCCGAAAAAACGGGTATCCCTGAACTTCGCCGCACAACCCGTGATGAACCCGATTACGACAAATTGATGCACTACAGGATGGAGATTCTGGATAAGCATGGGTTGAAACTACATGATATCCAGGAGGTCATCTCACAGATTAAACCGTTGCCCGGAGCCGTTGAATTCATCGCCTGGATGAAAGAGCGAACCCAGTTGATTGTCGTTTCCGATACCTTTATCCAATTTGCCGATCCGCTCATGAAACAACTGGGCCGGCCAACCCTATTCTGCCATACCCTTATCATGGATGAAACCAACCGGATCTCCGGGTACCAGCTTCGCCAGAAGGACCCGAAGCGGAGGACTGTGGAAGCGCTCCAGAGCCTAACTTACCAGGTGATCGCCATGGGAGACTCCTACAACGACACCAGTATGCTCCAGCAAGCGGAAGTCGGTATTCTCTTTAATCCTCCACAAAACGTGATCGACGATTTTCCACTATTTCCGGTGACCTATGATTACGAGCAGCTGAAGGAGATTATGAAGGAGTATATCTAGAGGCTGGATGACTGGATGACTGGATGCCAGGTAAAGCATAAAATAATTTCCCCTAATGACCTTAATGACCCTGAAAACCAATGAATATCTCATTCGATCATAAAGTAGTTTTGGTTACCGGTGCTTCACGCGGCATCGGGGCAGTGACAGCACAGTTGTTCGCTGATTCTGGCGCAACCGTCGTCATTCATTACAATAAAAACAACCTGGCAGCTGAATCAACTTTTTCTTCCCTCCCCGGAACAGGCCACTCCATTGTCCGGGCCGACATGGCTTCTGTCGATGACCTTAAAACGATGACTGACCACGTGATCTCTAAGTATGGCAGAATCGATATCCTGGTTAACAATGCCGGCATCTATGAAGAGCATGATATGGTAGAGATGCCTTTTGACGAGTTCCTTCAATACTGGGATGAGACGATCCGTGTGAACCTGACGGGACCTGCCATCCTTTCAAACCTTGTTTCGCGCGAAATGATGAAATCCGGAGGAGGAAGAATTGTCAACGTAACTTCGCGGGGAGCTTTTCGCGGGGAGCCTACAGCATGGGCATACGGAGCCAGTAAAGCCGGACTCAATTCAGCCGGACAGAGCATGGCCAAATCCCTGGCGAAGGTTGGGATTTATGTGTTTACCCTGGCTCCAGGTTTCGTGGAGACCGACATGGCCGGGCCTTGCCTCGTTGGTGAAAAACGTAAAGAGATCGAAAGCCAGACTCCACTCAATCGCCTGGCTCAGCCAGAAGAGATCGGCCGCGCTATTCTCCTTCTTGCCGCTGAAGGCAATGAATACATGACGGGCTGCGTGCTGGATATGAATGGAGCATCTTATCTCCGAACGTAGGGACGTAGGGGGGTAGGAATGTAGGAATGTAGGAATGTAGGAATGTAGGAATGTAGGAATGTAGGAATGTAGGAATGTAGGAATGTAGGAATGTAGGAATGTAGGAATGTAGGAATGTAGGAATGTGTTGAATGTTATTGGGAGTTAGATCTTTGATTTTGGATTTGGACAAAATGTATGAGCCTTGAGTTCCATGGTGACTAACTGGGCAATAATTTTGTTGTAATTTTCTGATAATCGTTAAAAATTTGGGGAGTATTCAAAAAAGTGTGTCATTTCACTTTCCCCCAAGGAACAGCCCGGAGGCCGTAGGCCGGAGGGCTGTTCCTTGCAAAGGTAATTTTTCTTTTTAAGTAAATTTTTCATACCGGTCTTTATACTGATCTAATAGCTCACGTTGTATCGAGATCCAATAGAATGCTTTTCTCTTCCAGCTTTTTTGATTATGCATCAATACAAGGTAGAGTTGTTTTATTAGCCCCTTGTCGCTACTCCAGGCACCTTTTGATTTGGTCACCTTACGCATCACCCGGTGAAGAGCCTCAACAGGATTGGTTGTGTAAATCATCCTTCGGATATTTTGACTGTAGTCCATGAAAGCCATGAGTTCTTCCCAGTTTTCTTCCCATTTAGGACGTATTTCCTTGTATCTACTGTCCCATTTGGCTCCAAAGGCTTCAAGGGCTATGGCGGCCTGATCCCTGTTGGCTGAAGTGTAGATTTTCTTCAAATCAGCACATACTTCTTTGATATCTTTGTAACTGACAAATCGGGTTGATGTACGTACCATATGCACAATACAACGCTGTATGATGCTCAATGGGTAAATCTCCTGTATGACTTGCTTAAAGCCTCTCAGACCGTCAACACAGAAGAAGAATACATCCTCTACACCACGCCGCTTAAGATCTTCTAAAATTAGCCCCCAATGCCGTGCGCCTTCCGATTCACTGAGATACAAACCCAGAACGTCACGTTCTCCATCAATGTTTACACCATATACCGAATAAACTGCTTTGCTCTTCACACTGCCATCTTCTCTTACTTTGTAATGGATGGCATCTAAATAAACAATTGGGTAACAGGGGGCCAAATCTCTTTGCTGCCATGTGGTTATCTCCTCCCAAACACGGTCTGTTATAGCGCTGATGGTCCCGGCACTGATGTCCACACCATAGAGTTCGCGGAGTTGATGGCGAACATCTTCTATCGACTGCCCCCTGGCATAAAGACTTAAAATGACATCATCCATGCCGGTACTTAACTCGCGTTCCCATTTGCCAATGAGCTTTGGCTCATGTGACCCGGCACGATCACGTGGAGTGCCAATCTCAAGAGGACCTACGCGGCTCCTAACCCTTTTTGAATTGACTCCATTGCGGCGATTGGATAATCCTGTGCGTTTACTCTCGTCAAGATGATAATCCATCTCTCCCTCAAGGGCTGCATTCACAATCGCCTGGAGAAGGTCGGTAAATATACCGTCTTCGCCAACGACAGGATCGCCCTGATACATGCGCCTGACTACTTCTTCCCGGCGCTCTTTGTCCGGGATTAAGTCTTCTAATTTTGGTCGTTTAATTCGTTTTTTCTTTTCCATTTGTCAAAGATATTAATGTTGAACCTTTTATCTTTGACACAGTTTTCTGAACACCCTCAAAATTTGCCTCATCCAGATAACCACAGGCTTTCGAAAACTTCAACCATGTCTGGGTTTCAGCAGTCTCTTGTACACAATCTGTGAGTTTGTTGGTGAATGCGGCCAGATATCTTCTTTTATACCAGCCTTCTGCTAGATTACTACATACAGACCTTGAGGATCTCCTGATCTGATCAGTAAGTGAATATTTCTCTTCGTTGGGAAAGTTTTTTGTAAGGTGGAATATCTCCATGGCTGAACTAAAAGCCAATTTGTATACTGATAAGTCTTCCACTTGCTTGACGAATTGATTTCGTTTTTCCATGTCTCAAGGGTTAGGTTTACCATTAATCCGGAAAAACCTAAAAAGGTTATACTTCTCGACCTCAAAAATGTTGAAAAACATCCCAGCTTACCCACATTCCTACCCTCCTACCTTCCTACCCTCCTACGATTCAACCGGCAACTGCCGCTGAAACCCCACCTCCAGTGAAATAAAGGTCTCTGTGTTGGTGATCTCCGGGATCGCCTGGATTTTGTCGGTAATCAGTTTCCTGAGATGTTCGTTGCTCTTTGCATAGATTTTGACAAACAGGGAGTATTTACCGGTCACATGATGACACTCGGTGATTTCCGGGACTTCTGAGATTTTTTTGAACACCTCGTTGTGCGTATATACGGATTTTAGGTTGATCACCAATCCAACAAAAGCACAGGTGCCGTAGCCTAATCCGATTGGGTCAACGTTAAACTGTGACCCACTCACAACCTTATTGCTGAGCATCTGGTTCACCCGTTGGTGGATTGCTGCTCCCGATACATTGCACTTACGCGCAATCTCCAGGAATGGAACCCTGGCATCACGCGTGAGGATGGAAAGAATTCGTTTGTCCAGACTATCAATTTTTAATCCCATAACTCTCTTTTTAGTATTTCTGTTAGTGTTGTCTGCAATTCTTATTACCTTACTTACAAAATTAAAAAATAATGATCAAATATCTTATGAATTGTTATAAAATAAAATTATATCGTGTTGAATTATTATTTTTGTACCTCTATATGAGATATAGAAAAACAAATTGAATATGAACTCAGATCCATCCGGCCGCATCTTTGATCTTCTCCAGTT
>JACZJJ010000069.1 GCA_014860625.1 Bacteroidales bacterium
ATCCTGTTGTGGCTCATGACTGACGGGAAATTGTCGGGGAAACCATTCACTCAAAGACCCGATAGTCTCCGGACGATGTTAGCCAAAGCCACATCTTCTGAAAGTATCGCGATCCTGAATGCGCTTGCTGATTGGTATGCGCCGGTGGATTTTGATTCGAGTATCATGTACTCAGCGCAGGCCATGCGGCTTGGGACTGTGCACGGCGACCAGGTTGAAGTCGGGATCGCAAGGCTGAATACCGGGAATGCCTATTATTATCAGTTGGATTTTAACAATGCCCTGATCTCCTATCTGGCTGCTGCAAAAATTCTTGAAGAATGCGAAGCCTGGGATCAATTGGTGGAGGTAAATCTGATGCTTGGTCATATCAATTTCTTTATTCAGCGACCTGAAAAGGCGGTGTCATACTATCAGCGTGCAAAAAGGTACATTAAAACCGAAGGCAAGGAAGATCGCCTAAAACAAATATACCAGGCAATCAGCCTTACCTATTCAAGAGATGGGAATACTGACAGCGCATTGTATTACAGCCAAAAAATGCTTGATTATTCAAAAGCAATAAACGATACTGTATCGGAATGCCTGGCACTGATTATTCTCGGACAAACTTATACTGACGAGAGGGCTGTTAACTATTGCAATAAAGCCCTTGAAATCGCCATCCAGATTGATGATAAAAATCTGATCTCAATCATTTACAACAACCTGGCAAGCTTTTACGACAGGAGTTCTCCGAAGTTTGACAAGTATGGAGACTTAAAACTTTCAAGGCATTATTATGAAAAAGCTACTGAAGCAGCAATTAATCACAATTATAGCATAGTGCGGTTATTCATACCGGTTTCTCTGGCAGAAATTGACATTGAAGAAGGAAAATTTCAACAAGCTGATTTGAACCTGAAACGGAGCGAAGAAGAATTAAGGGTGTTTCCCCAATATTCCCTGAGGAATTCTTCTCCTCCAGGATATTTCTCTTTTGGAAAAATTTATGATTATTTTTTAGTGCTCAGGACAAGAAGAGATCTTTATAGTGCAAGATTTAAACTTGCAAAAGCAACAGGTGATATTGATGAGGCTGTAGAATACCTGCACGCTATTTACAGGGCAGAAGACTCTTTGAATGCGGCCCTTCAAGGCCGCCAGCTTGAACTCATCATGGCCGAAGCCGAAGCCGAAAAAACCGAACAGAAAATCCGGATGCTCTCACAGGAAAATGAGTTGAAACAGCTCCGGCTGAACCAGTCATTGCTGGCCTTTGCCGGCGGTGGCGGGTTGATTATTTTTTCCAGCCTGTTTATCCTGATGTTTATCCACCGCAAACGGAGCAAGGCCGAGCAAAAGTCGGTGCTGATGGAACAACGGCTGCTGCGCGCCCAGATGAACCCTCACTTCCTGTTCAACTCGCTGGCCAGCATCCAGAATTACATCCTCAACGAGAGACCGGATGAAGCCAGTACCTATCTCTCGCGCTTTTCACAATTGGTGAGGGATGTGCTCGACAATTCGGTGGAAGAGTTTGTACTGCTGCGCAACGAGATCAATGCCATCACCAACTACCTCGAACTGCAGAAAGCCCGCTATGAAGACCAATTTGTTTACAGTCTCGAAGTGGACAATACACTTGATGAAGACGGTCTGCTCGTTCCACCGATGCTGGCTCAGCCTTTTATCAAAAATGCCATCGAACACGGGATAAAATACAAGGAGACCACCGGTCATATCAACATCAGGTTCATGGCCGGCGGCGATCTGATCTGGTTTGAGGTGGAAGACGACGGAGTGGGCCGGGAGAAAGCACTTGAGATAGAATCAAAACACAAAACAAAACACCGGTC
>JACZJJ010000070.1 GCA_014860625.1 Bacteroidales bacterium
ATGCATTAAGGGGAAAATTGTTGGAGATTATTCGTATACGGTTGAATGAAATCGCCGAAGAACACGGAGAACACTCTTCTTTCCACGAATCATCGGCCGCAGAGTTGGCTCCTGTTGCTGAACCTGCCAAAGGGAGAATTACCTTTACGGTACAATCATCCGGACAGCTATCGAAGGAAGAGATGGTTGAAAAATTTATCAGGGAGGAGCCCCGGATCTCATCTCCCCGCAAAGTCTTCCTGAAGCCAACCCATCAGGCTGCGAGAGATTCGCAGGAGGATGACGAAATTGTCAGTGAAACACTGGCGATCCTTTATCATAAACAGGGAAATACCCCGAAATCGATTCGGGTCTATGAGAAATTGTGTTTGCTTTTCCCAGAAAAAAGTAGTTACTTTGCAGCCCGAATTAAGGCGCTGAAAATTCAAAAGCCCCCTGACAATGAGGGAAATGAGTTCTGATTGGCTAATTTGTTCGTAATTCATAATTCATAATTCGTAATTTTAAAGAGATGGGTTTTTATATTTTAATCTCGGTACTGATCCTCATCACCTGCGTGCTGATGGTTCTTGTTGTGTTGGTTCAAAATTCAAAAGGAGGGGGACTTGCTTCCAACTTCGCCGGATCCAACCAATATATGGGTGTCAGGAAAACTGCTGACTTCCTGGAGAAATCTACCTGGACGCTGGCAATTGTTCTGCTTGTCCTTAGTCTCTTCTCCATCTTTGTGATCCCTAAGAATCAGGGCGCTTCTGCCGTTCAGCAGAGCGAAATCCAAAAGCAGATAGATGAAAATGCTACGCCGATCAGTGATTTTCCCGTAGCACCTGACAGAAACGAGTAATGTAAGTCCGAGGCTTGACTCGACCCCTCGTATCCCCTGTGCACACGTGCATAACTCCTCCTAGCAGGAAGGCAAACAAGAATCCACATACCGCAACGACATGGATATAATGTCAGAATGTCAGAAGTTTCTGACATTTTTTTTTGTTTCGTTGGATAAAAAGCTTTGGCACGAAATATGACATGAGCGGAACAAACGAACCAAGGAAATTTCTTAATGTTAAACTCTAATTAATAAGATATGACAAAAGTGAACATCAAACCGTTGGCCGACAGAGTACTGGTTGCGCCAGCTGCGGCAGAAGAAAAGACCGCCGGTGGGATTATTATCCCCGATACTGCAAAAGAAAAACCACAAAAAGGAACCATTGTAGCTGTTGGTCCTGGCAAAAAAGACGAACCAATGACTGTAAAAGTTGGTGATACTGTGCTCTATGGCAAATATGCGGGTACTGAAATTACCATAGATGGTACAGATTATATGATCATGAGAGAATCTGACGTTGTTGCAGTCATTTGATCTTCAGAAACATTTCGAAATAACCTGATTAAAAACCTATAATAGAATTACAATGGCAAAAGATATTATTTTTGACGTAAAAGCGAGAGACGGTCTGAAAAAGGGAGTTGACGCACTCTCCAACGCAGTTAAAGTGACCCTGGGACCCAAAGGGCGCAATGTTATCATAGAAAAATCATATGGCGCACCTGTAGTGACCAAAGATGGTGTTACCGTGGCCAAAGAGATTGACCTGAAAGACGCCGTTGAAAACATGGGCGCTCAGATGGTAAAAGAAGTCGCTTCAAAAACCAGTGACCTTGCAGGTGACGGAACCACAACCGCTACTGTACTTGCACAGGCAATTTTCACAACTGGTCTGAAGAACGTAACTGCTGGTGCAAATCCAATGGACCTCAAGAAAGGAATTGATAAAGCCGTAGCAGAAGTAATCACTTCACTGAGAGCTCAAACGAAAGAGGTTGGCGACAGCATGGAGAAGATCGAACAGGTCGCTTCTGTTTCTGCCAACAACGACAGCTTCATTGGAAAGATGATCGCTGAAGCGATGAACAAGGTGAAGAAAGAGGGCGTGATTACCATTGAAGAGGCAAAAGGCATCGAAACTACCGTTAAAGTAGTTGAGGGTATGCAGTTTGACCGCGGTTACATCTCACCCTATTTTGTGACAGACACCGAGAAGATGGAAGTTGTTTTTGAGAGTCCTTACATCCTCATCTACGATAAAAAGATCTCTGTGATGAAAGATCTCCTCCCCATCCTGGAGAAGGCAGTTCAGACCGGTCGTCCTCTGATTATCATTTCAGAAGACATGGAAGGTGAAGCACTGGCTACACTGGTTGTAAACAAGATCCGTGGTACGCTGAAAGTTGCTGCTGTTAAAGCACCTGGTTTTGGTGACAGAAGAAAAGAGATGCTGGAAGATATCGCCATTCTTACCGGTGGTACTGTGATCAGCGAAGAAAAAGGGTACAAGCTGGAAGATGCTACTCTTCAATATCTCGGAGAAGCTGAAAAAGTAACCATCGATAAGGAAAATACAACCATTATCAATGGACATGGCAAAAAAGAAGATATCCAGGGCCGTATCAACCAGATCAAAGCCCAGATTGAGAAAACCACTTCTGATTATGACCGCGAAAAACTCCAGGAACGTCTTGCAAAACTGGCAGGTGGAGTAGCTGTTATTTATGTTGGCGCTGCTTCTGAAGTAGAGATGAAAGAGAAGAAAGATCGTTTTGACGATGCTCTTCATGCTACCCGGGCCGCTATCGAAGAGGGAATTATCCCTGGTGGTGGAGTTGCTTATATTCGTGCCATTAAAGTTATTGAAAAGCTTAAAGGTGACAACGCCGACGAAACTACCGGCATCTCTATCGTTAAGAGAGCACTGGAAGAGCCGCTTCGCCAGATTGTTGCCAACGCCGGACTGGAAGGATCAGTGATCGTACAGAAGGTAAGGGACGGAAAGGATGATTTTGGTTTCAACGCCCGAACCGAAGAGTATGAAAACCTGCTAAAGTCAGGTGTTATTGACCCAACAAAAGTAGCTCGTGTTGCACTTGAAAATGCAGCTTCTATTGCCAGCATGTTACTGACAACAGAATGTGTACTTGTTGCGATCAAAGAAGACAAACCGGCGATGCCAATGAGCCCTGATATGGGTGGAATGGGTGGCATGTATTAATCAACGCCAACAATGAAAGAGAGGCTGAAGGATTTCCATCAGCCTCTTTTTTTTCATCCGGCGGAAAACTTTATAGACTATTCACCAGATTGTCTCGTTAAGATTTTATAATATTGTTTTCAATAAAATACATGAATATGAAAAAACTACTTTGCGTCAGTTTGATAGCCTTTTCCTTCATGTCAGTCAATCAGGTTTTTGCACAGGAGACAGCGAATTCGCACAATCTTCCCATTGATCCGGATTCGCAAAAAATTCTTTACCAGGACGTGGTGGAAGAGAATGGAGACCCTGGCTATCTCTATAATAAAGCGATGGAATGGTTCAACTTCTATTACCTCAGCCCCACATCGATATTCAGTATCCAGGACAGGGTGAACGGTAAGATTGAAGGCAATGGCAGGATGCCTATCTATTTCAAGGATGAGCAGGGGAACACGCTCAATGCGGGAGTGATCGGATATACCATCCGAGTCGAATTTAAGGATAACAGGTACCGTTATACGCTCACCGACTTTACCCTGAAAGGAGCTTCCCGTTCCCCTATCGAAAAATGGTTGAACAAGCAGGATCCCGCATATAATCCTAAGTGGGATGTGTATCTCTACCAGGTGGATACGGCCATGCAGCGGCTTACTTCCACGCTTATTGAGAAGATGAAACCAACGGAAGTTAAAACGGATGAGTGGTAACCAACTAACCGATATCAGGTCCCTCTCCCGTGAGGAGATAGATGGTTATTTTTCTTCCATCCGGGAGAAACCGTTCCGGGCAAAACAGGTGTATGAATGGCTCTGGAAAAAAGGGTGCATTTCGTTTGATTCGATGAGCAACCTTCCGAAATCTGTCAGAGACCAGCTTTCAGAAACATTTTCATTTAATGTATTTGCTGAGACAGGTCGCCAGCAGAGTGTCGATGGAACACAAAAGATTGGGTTCAGGCTTCACGACGGGGCCATGATCGAAGGGGTTCTGATTCCTTCTGAAGAACGAGCAACCGCTTGTATCTCCACTCAGGCAGGTTGTGCCCTAGGATGTACATTCTGTGCCACAGCCAAACTGGGTTTTTCCCGCAATCTTACCGTTGCCGAGATCGTTGACCAGGTACGAATACTCAATGAAATATCTCATGAAAGTCATGGGACGTCGCTATCCAATATCGTTCTGATGGGAATGGGGGAGCCGCTCTTTAACTATCCACATGTAAAAAGAGCAATCGAACTCATTACAGGCGAAGATGGAATGGGAATTTCCCCTCAACGAATCACCCTTTCCACCGTGGGTGTCCCCAAGGTGATCCGACAACTGGCCGATGACAATTTTAAACCGCATCTGGCACTTTCCCTGCATGCCGCCACGGATGCAAAACGAAACAAGATCATCCCCTTCAACCAACGACATCCTATTTACGAGCTGATCAGTGCATTGGTCTATTATCATAAGAAAACAGGAAAGAGATTTACCGTAGAATACCTTCTTCTAAGAGAGTTTAACGATTCATTGGCAGATGCCAGATCTCTGGCAGAATTTTGCAGGAATTTTCCTGTAAAGGTCAACTTGATAGAGTATAATCCTGTGGAAGGCATCGAGTTTCAACGTTCAGATATGAAGAAGATGAAGGAGTTTAAAGACTTCCTCGAGGCTCGAAACATGGTGGTCAATGTTCGCCAGAGCCGGGGAAAGGACATTGATGCCGCTTGTGGACAGTTGGCGGCAAAGAACATAAGACGTGAGACGTAAGAAGAGATACGACTACCTCTAACTGTTAACTTGTGATCCGAATCCAGAATCCCGAAACTTGAAAGAAATGCAGCATGGAAAAGCAAAATTTTGAACTCGAAGGAAACATTGTTGACGTTGTTGGTAAACGGATTTTTCAAGGAAAAGTGACCGTTGCTGACGGTCGGATTGTCAATATCACGGAAGGAGAGTCCGGATCAGACCTCTACATCATGCCGGGATTGGTTGATGCTCACATCCACATTGAGAGTTCCATGCTGATCCCCTCTGAATTCGCACGCCTTGCTGTGGTTCACGGGACTGTGGCCACCGTTTCTGATCCCCATGAGATAGCCAATGTACTCGGCATCCCAGGGGTCATGTTTATGATCGGGAATGGCAGAAAGGTTCCTTTCAAATTCAACTTCGGAGCCTCCTCGTGCGTTCCGGCAACCAACTTCGAAACGGCAGGGGCTTCGCTTGGAGTGGACGAAATCACTGCCTTGCTCTCCATGCCTGAGATTCGGTACCTGTCAGAAATGATGAATTTCCCGGGAGTGCTTTACAGTGATCCGTTGGTGATGGCAAAGCTTGAGGCAGCAAAAAAGACAGGAAAGCCTATAGACGGTCATGCCCCTGGCTTACGGGGGGAACAGGCAAAAACGTATATTGAGGCGGGGATAAGTACCGACCATGAATGTTTTGCAAAACCAGAGGCACTGGATAAAATCGGTTATGGGATGAAGATCCTGATCAGGGAGGGAAGCGCAGCAAAAAATTTCGATGCACTCGCCAGCCTGATCGACGAATATCCTGAGATGGTTATGCTCTGTTCTGACGACAAACACCCCAACGACCTGGCTATCGGGCATATCAATGATCTTGTCATAAGGGCCCTGAAAAATGGATCAAAATTTATGGATGTCATCCGCAGCTGTACTTTTCACCCGGTCAAACATTACAATCTGCCTGTTGGATTGCTCCAAACGGGTGACCCTGCCGACATGATCGTCGTCGATAACCTCAAAGACTTCCATGTGTTGGTTACCTATGTGGATGGAAAAATTGTGGCTGAAAACGGGAAAACCCACATCAACTCGGTAGAAGAGACTCCTTCCAATAATTTCAATGCAGGGCCGATGAATGCAGAGGAACTTCAGGTCCCGGTTCAAAAAGGGAGGATTCGCGTGCAAAAAGCATTGGATGGACAGCTGATTACGGAAGAAATGGATGTATCTCCCAGGATTGTTGTCGGATTGGTTGTGGCTGACCCTGAAAGGGATATCCTGAAGCTTGTGGTCAGGAACCGTTACCGGGATGCTCCGCCGGCAATAGGATTCACAAACGGTTTTGGTCTGAAACGAGGGGCTATCGCCTCTTGTGTGGCACATGACAGCCACAATATCGTTGCTGTGGGTGCAGATGACGAATCCATCGCACGGGCGATCAACCTGATCGTTGATTCCAAAGGCGGCATTTCGATCGTGGAAGGTGATCATGAGATGGTGATCCCACTGCCTTTCGCCGGCATCATGTCAGATCAGGATGGGTATGGAATTGCACAGCTTTACGAGCAGATGGATCAATGGGCTAAACGATTGGGGAGTAGCCTGCGGGCTCCTTACATGACACTATCCTTTATGGCATTACTGGTGATCCCCGAACTTAAATTAAGCGATAAAGGGCTTTTTGATGGAAATAAGTTTGCGTTTAAATCACTTTTTTTCTAAAATATATACATATATTTATTTTTATCAAATATTTTTTATAATTTTGCTCTTTATTCTTATTTGTTATTCATTAAAACATGAAAAAGAACGTGTTACAACTTGACAAACTGGAGATGGGTGCAAGCATGCTCAGAGCTATGGCGCATCCGATGAGAATTGCTATTATTGAATTGCTTACTGCAACAAAAAGGCTCTCTGTTACTGAAATATACGAAAAACTCAACATCGAACAAGCATCTGCTTCTCATCACCTGAACATTCTGAAGAATAAAGGTGTTTTGGAATCCAAGAGAGAAGGCAAGATGATCTTTTATTCACTGAAGCACGACAAGCTGACTGAGATCATCAATTCGCTCGACCGTTGCATGGAGATGTAAGCCTGGCTTTTAGAACTTCCACTCTTCTTCAACATCCCAGTTTCCTCTGATCTCGAGATTCTTCGGAAAAAGCAGGACTGTTTCTGGCTGGATTTTATTCAGGTAGTCACCGGTATCCCATCGCTTGTTCTGATTGGAGTCAAGGATTGCCTTTATCGTATAAGTTGCAGGGGCAATAAAGGCAAATTTGACTTGTCCTGATTCACTTAGGTATTTCTCTTCCACTACCTTTCCTTTTTCAGCCAATAGCTGAATAATATAGTTGCCGGGTTTCGCAGACATATCGATGTTGATCGCCAGGGAACCAAGTTCCCTGAGGGTGATTGTCCGGAACGTATGAATCGTAGTGTCGTTGGTTAATTCATTGTATGAGATAAATACAGAATCGGGAATAAATAACTTGTAACTGGTCGTTTCCTTCCAGGTTGAGGTAACCGTAAATTTTCTGAATAATAAATCAGTGAATTCAATGACAGGAACAACGGTATCTCCGTCGTGGATCAGCAGGATTCCTGACAGGTCGTATTCTGACACCGGGAAAGTTAACTGACCCTGCAGAGGGCTTTTCAGGTAATTGAATGTTCCCTTTGGTGTCCAGGTAATTCGTAATCTCTCCGGCTTTTCTTTCTCGTCCTTCTTCTTTGAACGTTTCTCTTCTGCCAGTTGCGTAGGTGAAATGATAGCCGTATCAAGAACTGATTCTCCATCACGTATTTCAAGGATCAATGTATCGGGGAGGTCAATTGTCGGAAAAAGAAGGACGGTATCCTTTCTGAAACTAAATTCTTCCATGCACCACTGCTGGACGGAATCCAGGTTGAGGGGGATGATCGAAGGTGAGAGCGGCGGATATTTGTAAACGACCCTGAAAAGGTCGTTCATCAGCAATTCAGATTTAAGTATTTCCTGTGTTGAATCAACCTCCTCGAAAAGTTTCAATTTGATAAGGGCATGATCAGGTGCTATGGCGGCAATTTCACTCTCAATGGCAATACTATCCTTGACTGTACTATCAGGCACTGTGGCAGGTATAAACCATGGAGTAATCAGAGAATCGCAGAAAGCGATTTTTTCTGCAGGCATGTTGTAGATAAATTCGCCGCTCTGATCGGCAAGGATAAACAATTTGTATTCCCCGTCACGGAGATTGTGAAACGTGAACATTCCTTGCTCATTGGATTGTGTAATATAGAATGGCGGTACAAGGTAGGGGAGAGAGTCGAAAGGGATGGTATCATTGTTATTGATGTATAATTCGGCATAGACTTCAGACACTGGCGTATTGTCAAACGCATCAATAACCTGTCCGGCTAAAGAGAGGGAGTCAATGTAATCTCCGGTTGAAAATACATACTGGAAGTCGTTCAGTACATTTCCTTCGGTGATGTCTGAGATCGATTTTCCGAAGGTAATGATGTAGGTGGTATTGGAATCCAGGGTATTTTTGAAATCCACAATCATGGTTTTACCTCTCAGTTTATAGTCGGGTTTTTTTGCCAGCGGAGGAGAGGTGAATATTTCGGTACTGGTTGATTTAAGTGAGACAAACTCATTGAAGGTAATATGGATATCAGGCGACGAGAAATGGATTGAATAATTGGGGGGATCGCATTCAACAACTTCAGGAGGTGACATATCCTTTGCTCCTCCTTCGGGAGTTACTGGATTGGCGCATTGAAACATCAATACCGATATGAGAAGGAGGAACAGAGAGACGGAAAGATACCTGGTTTGCAAAAGCTGGAATATTGATTTTAGAACCATCCAAAGTTACCAATCGTTTTCATAAACGGAGGAAAAATTTACTATTTTTACACAACGAAATCTAAATTTTAACTCCATGAGTGGTCATAATAAATGGTCAACAATCAAACGTAAAAAGGGGGCTCTGGATGCCAAGCGCTCCAAGATCTTTTCCAAAATCATCAAAGAGATAACGATAGCTGTAAGAGAAGGCGGCCCGGACCCGGACGGCAATCCGAGGCTCAGGCTGGGAATAGCCAATGCAAAGGGAGCTTCCATGCCCAAGGAGACCATTCAGCGTGCCATCAGCAAAGGATCGGATAAAGATGCAGCAGCCCTCAGCGAAACGATTTATGAGGGGAAAGGGGCTCACGGAATTGCGATTTACGTAGAGTGCATGACCGATAACACACAACGAAGCGTCAGCAATATCCGCTCCTATTTCAGCAAACACGGTGGGGAGCTTGGTAAAAACGGGACGCTCAGTTACCTGTTTGACCGAAAAGGCGTATTTATCATCCCCAAAGGCGATATCAATCAGGACGATTTTGAGATGGAGTTGATAGATGCAGGCGCAGAAGAGATTGAAGTGGATGACGAAGTATTCACCATCACAACGGCGATGGAAGATTTCGGGAATATGATGAAGAAGCTGGAAGAGCTGGCAATCGAGCCCGAAAGCGCTTCATTGCAGAGAATTCCGAAGACTACTGAAACCCTCGACGTGGAAAGTGCCCGGAAAGTTCTTAAACTGATTGATCTCATCGAAGAGGATGACGATGTTCAGCAGGTGTTTCACAACCTCACCCTCACCGATGAGATGATGGAGGACTAAACGTTGCAGATAAACTGCACCAGGTTCGTTCCTTTTGGCAATTCAAGTTTCTTTCTTAATCTGATTCGTGAGATCTCCGTACTGGGTGAGGTGATTTTCAGGATATGAGATATCTCCTTGGTTGCTAAGTTCATGCGAAGCAGGGCAGCCAGTTTGTGATCTGTTGGAGTCAATTGAGGGTGTTTTTCCCGAAGCCGATCAAAGAATCCCGGATGGATTTTTTCGAAATGTGCCTTGATCCGGTACCAGTCGTTGTCAAACTTGATGTTCTCATCAATGGTATCCAGCACCTCGGTAACCTCCTTCTTGGTAATAAGCTTGCCCTTTTTCAGAAGCCGGTTTAAATCTTTCCTGATCAGGCCAATGATTTTGTTCTTCTGTGAAATAAAGATGGAGGAAGTAGCCAGTTCACGGTTGATCAGGTCCAACTCCATGTGATGTTTTTGCTTGAGCAACTGATTTACTTTTTGCTCGGCTCTGATCCGTTCCTGCAAGCGTTGATTCTTTTCCTTTTCGGCATTCTTGCGGTGCTGGATTTCGGTTTTGAGCTCAGAGATAATCCGTTCATTGGTGATCTCAAGGTTTCGCTGGTAATTGGCCACTTCGATGGCCGCCCTGATCTGGTCAATGTCAACCGGTTTAAAGAGGTAAGCATATGGCTTCAGGGAGAAGGATTTCGTAAATACATCATTGCGGTTAAGGGATGTCAGAAAAATAATTCCACAGTTCGAGTTTTCCGTTAAGATTCGTGCAGCCTCAATGCCATCCATTGAGTCGGCAAGCTTCACGTCCATAATGACGATGTCGGGCTCCTGATTCTTTTCCTTCAGGGTAGATATTGTCTCCACAGCACTTTCCCCTTTCGTGTCCATTCCCAGGATCTCATACCCAAGCTCCGTAAGTTTGGCTTTCAGATCATGTGCGAGGATCAATTCATCTTCGACAATAAATAATTTGATCTTTGTCATAATGTATCTATTTAAAATTTAATGATTCAGATTGAGAAAAATAGTTAGTTAATATTTAGTGTATGTGATGGTCCATCCATCAATATTAAAACCTTGAATGTTAGGGATACAAATATAATAGATTTCACTTAAAAGTCAACACAAAAGTTAACATAGTACCATAGAAATCAAATTTTATGTCCAATGCTCAGAAATTCTGAAACACGGATGTGACCTTCCAAATGTTATGGTATCAGGAGTTTGCGTCTGCCCTCGTATATTGGGGAGAACTTATGGTGTTCCCACGAACGGAAGATTCGTCTCGTATCCTCTCGTTTTTCAAGATAAATCGTATTTTTGACATTCTGAACAGGTCATACACCTATGGAACTTCTAAACGCAGTTATCTCATGGTTGATGAAAAAGCGGATTCATCAGATCGAGCTTTTTCTTAAATATCCGCATGACGTTCAGCGTGAATGGCTCAAAAAGCTACTCCATACAGCCCGGGATACAGAATGGGGACAGAAATACGAATTCAAGTCCATCACTTCGCCTGAAGCTTTCAGGCAGCGACTTCCCATCCTCGATTATGATGAGTTAAAACCATCCATTGACAGATTGAAAAAGGGGGAGCAGAATATTCTGTGGCCCACGGAGATCAAATGGTTTGCCAAATCGTCAGGAACTACGGCTGATAAAAGCAAGTTTATCCCTGTAAGTGAAGAGGCCCTGGAAGAGTGCCATTTTAAAGGAGGGAAAGATTTGCTGAGTATATACTGCAACAATCACCCCGGAACGAACCTCTTTTCTGGAAAAGCGATTGGCATGGGTGGCACACATCAGATTGTGGAGGTTTCGAGCGAATCGATCTATTACCAGGGAGACCTGTCGGCGATCCTCATGCAGAACCTTCCTTTCTGGGTTGAATTCCTGCGCACACCGAACCTCTCAATCGCACTGATGGATGAATGGGAATCCAAGATTGAGAAGATGGCCCTGGCTACGATTCAGCATGATGTAACCAATATTTCAGGGGTCCCATCGTGGACGCTTCTTCTTGTAAGGCGAATTCTGGAGATCACAGGGAAGAACAACTTGCTCGAGGTATGGCCGAATTTTGAGCTTTTCATTCATGGAGGTGTAAGTTTCCACCCTTATCAGGATCAGTTCAGGAAGCTGTTCCCGTCAGACCGGATGCATTACCTGGAAACCTACACTGCTTCAGAAGGCTTCTTTGCCATTCAGGATCGCGATGATGCCGATGACATGCTCCTGATGCTTGACTACGGAATTTATTACGAATTCATTCCGGTCAGTGAACTTTCATCAGAGTTCCCTGATGCGATCTCTCTCGAAGGGGTAGCCCTGCATACCAATTACGCCATTGTGATCACGACCAATGCAGGCCTGTGGAGATACCTGATTGGTGATACGATTGAGTTTACATCAGTTAATCCCTACAGGATCAAGATTACAGGCCGCACCAAGAGTTACATCAATGCGTTTGGGGAGGAACTCGTTGTTGACAATGCTGAAAAGGCGCTTGCTACGGCATGCAGCCGATGCCAATGCAACATCATCGACTACACCGCTGCACCAATCTATCTTGAAGAAAACCGTCGTGGTGCACACGAGTGGCTGATCGAATTTGAGAAACCGCCAACCGAGATGCCCTTTTTTACCGAGATATTTGATAACGCGCTCAAATCATTGAATTCCGATTACGAAGCCAAGCGATACCACAATATGATATTGGGCGAGCCCATCATCCGGGTTGTTCCTCACAACACGTTTTATAACTGGTTAAAATCAAAAGGGAAACTGGGCGGCCAGCACAAAGTACCCCGGTTGTTCAATGACCGGAGATATGTCGACGAAATCCTTCAAATGATTTCGTAACTCCGGCTCTTTGTTTATCTTTGAATTAAATTATTCACTATGCACATTGCCATTGCTGGAAATATCGGATCCGGAAAAACAACACTTACCGAACTGATGGCGAAACACTTCAACTGGGAACCCCATTATGAAAGTGTTGACGATAACCCATATCTCCATAGCTTCTATGAAGATATGCAGCGGTGGTCCTTTAACCTCCAGATCTATTTTCTGAATAACCGGTTCAAGCAGATCGTCAACATACGGAAATCGGGAAAAACAGTGATCCAGGATCGTACCATCTATGAGGATGCCCATATCTTTGCACCCAACCTCCATTCGATGAACCTGATGAGCACCCGCGATTTTGACAATTACCTCTCGCTGTTTGAACTCATCAGCTCTCTGATTCAGCCTCCCGATCTTCTGATATACCTCCGTGCGACTGTACCCACACTGGTTAAACAGATTCAGAAAAGGGGTCGCGAATACGAGAGCGCGATCCGTCTCGATTACCTGAAAAACCTGAATGAGCGCTATGAGGAATGGGTTGTCGGGTACAAACATGGGAAACTGCTGATCGTTGATGTTGACAACGTTAATTTTCCGGAGAATCCTGAAGATCTTGGTACGGTGATTGACCGTATCAATGCAGAGCTTCATGGTCTGTTTTAACCACCCCGATGAAAACTCTTGGCATCATCCCTGCTCGTTACGACTCTTCCAGGTTTCCTGGAAAGCCATTGGTTGATATTGATGGAAAATCAATGATCCGGAGAGTTTATGAGCAGGCCGCAAAATGCAAGGAGTTGTCGAAGGTTATTGTAGCTACTGATCATGAAGGAATCCGTAACCACGTCCTCGCTTTCGGAGGTGAAGCGGTGATGACCTCTGCGGTCCACAGAACAGGAACGGAGCGATGTGCCGAGGCACTTTCAATTGTTCTGAATGGAGATGAAGAGGTTGACATTATTGTCAATATCCAGGGAGATGAACCGTTTATATTTCCCGAACAAATCTCCGAAGTGATTCACACATTCTCCCATCCCGATATCCAGGTTTCAACCCTTGCCCGGAAAATCGGCGACCCTGAGATGCTGAAGGATCCGAATGTCGTAAAGCTTGTATTTGATGACAATCACCGGGTGCTCTATTTCAGCCGTTCGGAGATTCCTTATAACAGATCCAGATCCGGATTTGGCAAAAAAGAGGAGATCTTCTACTTCGAACATGTTGGGATTTATGGATTCAGAAAATACTTTCTGCAGGAAGCAGTCACCTGGCCTGAGAGCTCACTCGAGAGAGCCGAATCACTGGAACAGCTGCGATGGCTTCAACATGGAAGCGCCATCTATGTTCATGAAACAGCATATAAAAGCATATCCATCGATTCTCCGGCCGATTTGCTAAAAATTACGAACAGGAAGGGCTAAACAACACTATTTATTGGTATCTTAGCAGTTCAAACATCCATGGTTATGGAGATTCAAACGTATATCGCCGAACTTTTATCGGAACACGATTGTGTGATTATCCCAGGTTTGGGAGGATTTGTCGGAAGTTACCTCCCGGCTCAAATTCATTCGGTATATCATACCTTTCAGCCTCCATCAAAGAAAATTTTGTTCAACATCAACCTACGGCAAAATGATGGCCTTCTGGCGAACCATATTGCCCAGGCCGAGAAGGTCAGTTTTAATGTTGCCAACGAGCAGATAAGGCACTTTGCCGATGAAACGATAAAATCCCTGAAAACCCGGAAGTATCTCATTTTTCAAAACATTGGGAAACTCTACATGGGGAAGGAGGGGAATATTCAGTTTGACCAGGACCTGAGGTCCAACCTGTTGCCTGAGTCGTTTGGATTGCAGCCTTTCTTCTCTTCACCGATCCAGCGGGATTCACACCAAACCAGGGTAGAAAAAAGAGTTCAGGCACGTAAGGAGACCAGGGAGATGGTTCGGCGGGCAATCCCAAAACCATTGAAGTGGGCTGCCATTCTAGCCATCCCGGTGTCAGTTGCCATCATGTTGAGCCTCGCGGGATATGATTCGCTTAAGTCCGGGGCATGGAACTCAGCTGATATCCTTTCCTCCCTCTCTCCGTTTAGCAAACCGGAGATAAAAAAAAACCAGCCCAGTTCAAGCACTTCCTCCATATTGGAAGAAAAGGGAGAGGTAAATGCAGAGCAACCAATGGAGATGGAGCCTTTGGCGGGTCCTGTCAGGGATAAATTGGAGCCCGCCATGGCGCCGGATCAGCAAAGCGAACCTAACGAGGCCCGATCTCAAGCGGTTCCTTCTCAGTCCAACCCGCCCGAAACCGGAAGGTTTGCCGTGATCGTGGGTGCCTTCGGTGTTGAGAGCAATGCCAGGAGGCTGGTTGAAAAGCTGAACAAACAGGGGATCAAAGCAACCATTTTTGACAGATCATCAGGAGGCCTCTCCAGAGTAGCTTCAGGAGTTTTTGCCTCAGAGGCAGAAGCGATCAGAATGATGAACAGCATCAAAGCAAACGGATTTCCGGGTGCCTGGATTCTGGAAAAATAGGCATCACGGTGGCAAAAAAGAAGCTGATCCACTTTACCGAAAATCTCTCTTTCCCGCATCTTTTCCAACCACGCTACGCTGAGTTGCAGCCTTCCTTCAGGTTTCAAGGGAAGTGGGGATCTGATTTTTTCAGAAACGACCACCCCATCACACTCGAGCTGGGCTGCGGGAAAGGGGAATATACCGTAGGACTTGCCCGTCAGTTTCCGACACGAAACTTCATTGGGATTGATGTGAAAGGAGCCCGATTATGGAGGGGATGCAAAACAGTTGAAGAGGATCATCTCCTAAATGTTGCTTTCATACGTTCACTGGCCGACCATATTGAATACCTTTTTCAACCCGGAGAGGTTGGCGAGATCTGGATTACTTTTCCCGAACCGCAACCAGGTAAAGAGAGGAAAAGGCTGACGGCTCCTGTCTTTTTGAACCGCTATCACCGGATACTTCAACCAAACGGTCTGGTCCATCTGAAGACGGATGACCAGGACCTGTTCCGGTACACAAAAGAGATCCTGAAAGAACACCCTGTTGAGCTCCTTTTGGAAACGGAGGATCTTTACCATGAATATAAACATGAGCCGGCAGCTAAAATCCAGACATTTTATGAATCCATCTGGCTGGAACGGGAAAAAAAAATTGCCTATCTTAGGTTTCGATTCATCAACACATAACCTCATGAAAAAACTGATAAGATTCATTGCCATTTTTTCACTACTCACTACTTCTTTTAACCTTTCTGCCGACGAAGGGATGTGGATTCCTTTGCTGCTTAATAAAAATATTGACCAGATGCAGAAGCTGGGATGGAAGCTGACAGCTGAAGATATCTACAGCGTGAACCACTCCAGCCTCAAGGATGGCATTGTCATGTTTGGACGTGGATGCACAGGCGAAGTGGTTTCCCCCAACGGACTTCTCCTTACCAATCACCATTGTGGCTTCGGAGTTATTCAACGTCACAGTTCGTTGGAACACGATTACCTCACGGATGGTTTCTGGGCTGCATCAATGGAGGACGAGAAGCCAAATCCCGGGCTTACTGTCACATTCCTGGTGAGGATGGAAGATGTAACTTCACAGGTTCTCGAGGGTATCGCCAGCAACCTGTCGGAATTAGAGCGGGACGCCGTGATAAGAAAAAACAGTAAAACCATTGTGGAGAAGGCTACCGACGGAAACCATTTCGATGCCAGGGTAGTTCCCTATTTTCATGGCAACCAGTATTATCTTTATGTTACAGAGGTCTTCAAGGATATCCGGTTTGTGGGAGCTCCTCCATCTGGCATCGGAAAATTCGGAGGAGATACCGATAACTGGATGTGGCCCAGACATACCGGAGATTTTTCTGTATTCCGAATCTATGCTGACAGCAATAACATGCCAGCAGAATATTCAAAAGATAATGTACCGTACCGGCCGAAACACTTTTTTCCTATATCTCTGGGCGGCTATGAACAAGGGGATTTTGCCTTGTTATTCGGGAATCCGGGTTCTACCAGGGAGTACCTTCCTTCATATGCCGTAGATCAGATCGCTTTCAAGGAGAATCCCGTGAAAATCGGGTTGAGGCAGAAACGCCTTGATATTATTGGCTATTCCATGGATACGAGCAGGCTTGTCCGGATTCAGTATGCGTCAAAGCACGCAGGAATTTCCAATTACTGGAAAAAGATGATTGGGGAGACACGCGGCATCACCAAGGCGAACGGCGTAGCGAGGAAAAAGGAGTTTGAAGCCGATTTTCAGAAATGGGCCGACGCCAATGAGGAAGACAAGCCAGGGTACAGCAACATTCTTCCTCTTTTTGAGAAGATGTATGACAAACTTGGGCCTGTTGATATGGCATTTACATACCTCCGGGAAGCAGGTATGGCCCCCGAAATTTTTAGTCTTGCAACAAGGGCTCAGGACCTGATCAAGGCTGCTTCGGATAAAACCGTATCAGACGAGGAGGTGGAGAAAGAAGCTCAAGACTTACTGAGATCATCCAGAGGATTTTACAAAAATTACCAGCCGTTGATTGACCAGAAGATCACCTCAGAGATGCTTGAGGAGATGCAGGATCACATGGAGAAGCAGTACCTCCCGGATATATTTGCCACCATCGAAAAAAAATACAAAGGGAATATTCCTGCTTATACAAGCACACTCTTTTCAACCTCAATTTTCACGGACTCAACCAGGTTATACAGCTTTTTGAATGGCTTCAGACGGAAGTCGGTTCGAAAGCTGGCTGAAGATCCGGCATACCTGCTGGGTCAGAGCATCATGGCAAAATACCGGAACGAAATTTATCCGGCAGGCAAGGGAATCAATTCACAGATCGACAGCCTGCAGCGTATCTATATGCAGGCATTGATGGAGATGCAACCAAACCGCCAGTTCTATCCTGACGCCAACTCAACGCTGAGGGTTTGCTACGGGAAGGTTGATGGATTCGAACCCGCTGACGGGGTTGAATACAATTACTATACGACCACTCATGGCATCCTGGAGAAGGAGGATTCAACCATCTATGACTATGACGTAGATCCAAGGCTAAAGGAGTTGATAGCCTCTTCCGACTATGGAAGATATGCGGATGCCGACGGCACCATGCATGTAGCGTTTATCTCCACGATCCACTCTACCGGTGGCAATTCCGGAGCTCCGGTACTGAATGGGAACGGGGAACTGATAGGAATCAATTTCGACCGTAACTGGGAAGGAACCATGAGTGACCTGATCTACGATCCGGATCAGTGCCGGAATATCGTTCTCGACATCCGGTACCTGCTATTTATTCTTGACAAGTATGCCGGAGCGGGATGGCTGGTGGAAGAGATGAACGTCAGATAGCCGGTTACTCTTTGTAGATGCCAAAAAGCGCTTTGTCGACTGAAACATACTGGAACACGAAGCCGCTTTTCAGAAGTTTATCGGGAACAGCTTTTTGCCCTTCAATAAGCAACATGGATCCTTCACCATAAATGAGCTTCAGCAGAAATTTGGGAATACTGAAATAGACGGGTTGCCCGAACATCTTTCCCAGCGAGGCCGAGAGGTTGTAGTTGTCGGTAGGATATTCGCCAACGGCATTGATAATACCAGTGATTTCAGGGTGATTGAGAACAAAGAGGAAAATTTCAGTAAGATCATCGATATGGATCCATGAAACACCCTGGTTTCCGTTACCAACCTGGGCCCCGATCCCTTTTTTGAAAGGAGGAGCCATCTTTTCAAGTACTCCCTCATCTTTGGCAAGGACCACTCCCATCCGAAGAATCACAACACGGCATGCCGATTCTGCCTGCAAAGCCTCAGCTTCCCATGATTGGCACAGTCGGGCAAGAAAGTTGTCTGCAAAACCTTCACTCTCTTCCGTGTGTTTTGTCTTATCGTTGTAGATCCCAACACCCGATGCGTTGATCAGGCATGAAGGAGGTTCTGCTGCCTCGAGGATGGCTTTGGCAATTTTGCGGGTGGTATTGATCCTGCTGTCGAATAACTCTTTCTTATAGGCTTCATTCCATTTTCCCGAAAGCGGAGCTCCCGAGAGGTTAATGACGGCATCCTGACCGTTTATATAATCTCTGCAAAAGGCGGCATCATTTTTTGCAAACCCATCCCGGGTTACCAGAGTAAGCTCATGATCATGATAACGCAATGCCATTTTTAAATGGGTTCCAATAAAACCGGAAGCACCAAACAATGCAATTTTCATGTGGAAATAATTTTCTGTAAAGATAAAGCGATTCGGTTGATAATGATTATTTTTGTTCACTACGAATAGCTTTTATGATGGAGTTGAAAGATGCTGAAACCCTTTTTGATGATTTTCCACCGGTAACGGTTGCAGAGTGGGAAGAAAAGATACGAAAGGATCTGAAAGGGGCTGACTATGACAAAACACTTATCTGGGAATCGCCCGAAGGATTTCCGGTTAAACCATATTATACCGTTGATGACCTGGAGGGTCTTGAATACCTTAAGTCCCTGCCAGGAGAATTTCCCTATATCAGGGGATTCAGGAATGGAGGGAATAACTGGCTGATCCGGCAGGATATCCATTCTACTGATGTAGATCATGCAAACCAAACAGCACGGGATGCCATCCTCAGGGGAGCGCAAACGATCGGCTTCAATGTCAGGGAGATCACAAATCACCCGCAGATCCGGAAACTTCTTTCCGGGGTTGACCTGGCAACAGTTCCTGTCCATTTTTTTGGTTCCCGTTCCTATCCCCTGACGGCTGAACTGTTTTTTTACGAAATTGACCGCCAGGGAATTGAACCCAGCCTGATTAGAGGGTCTTTCAATTTTGACCCTTTGAGTTACTTGTTGACTCATGGAGACTTCTACGTCTCTTATGCCAGCAACCTGGAAGAGGCTAAATACCTGTTGAAAAATGTGCAGAAGAAGATCCCCCAGTTTAAGGTGATCACTGTAAACGGTCACCTTTTTCAGGATGCCGGATCGACTCTGGTGCAGGAATTAGCCTTCGCATTGGCTTCCGGGAATGAATATCTTGCCGGACTGACTGACAAAGGATTTTCTCCGGATGATATAGCTTCACGGATACGATTCACCTTCGCCCTTGGATCCAATTACTTTCTGGAGATTGCCAAACTCAGGGCTGCCCGCCTGCTCTGGTCAAAGATTGTGGATCAATACCAGCCGGAGGATCCTTCGTCGTGCCGGATGGATCTTCATTGTGTGACTGCCCGGTGGAATAAAACCATTTTTGATCCGCATGTAAACATGCTGCGGACAACAACGGAAGGAATGTCTGGCATATTCGGAAATGCTGATTCCATCTCCATTTTTCCGTTTGACCAGGCCTATAAAAATCCGGAATCGTTTGGTAACCGGATTGCCCGGAATCAACAGCTGATTTTGAAAGAAGAGTCCTATCTGGATCAAGTTGCAGATCCCACAGCCGGGGCATACTTCATTGAAAGCATGACCGATTCGCTGGCTAACCACGCCTGGAACCTCTTTAAGGAGGTTGAAGTGAAGGGAGGTTTGGTGGAGTCAATCAAACAGAATATCATCCAGGATGCTGTTTTTCAATCCAGAAGAAAAAAGGAGAAGGATTTTGCACAGCGGAAGCTGTTACTGCTGGGCACGAACCAATATCCGGGACTCACGGAAGAGATGCTCAATAAGATCACCGTAGAAGATCCGGTAATTGATGAAGGCCCTTCCTCCTACAAGAAGATGTTGCCTTTTCGGGCAGCTGAGCCCTTGGAAAAGCTCCGGCTCGATACCGAACGGTATATTGCTTCCGGCAACAAAATACCCACGGTTTTTTTACTGACTATGGGAAAACTGGCAATGCTGCGTGCCAGGGCTGGATTTGCGACCAATTTCTTCGGTTGTGCCGGATATAAGATTATCGATAACCCTGGCTTCAAAAGCGTTGAGTCTGGAGTTAACGCAGCCTTGAGATCAAGCGCTGATATGGTGGTTATTTGTAGCTCGGATGATGAGTACAAAGAGATCGCACCAGAAATCACCCGTAAGATCAAAGAGGATAATTCATCGGCAATCGTTGTAGTCGCAGGTTATCCTGTTGACATCATCGAGGAACTGAAGCATTCCGGTGTTGATGGTTTTATTCACATCAAAAGCAACCTGCTGGAAGAATTGGCATCATACCAGCAACGGTTAGGCGTTAAATAAGTTTCACATGAATCAGGCAGATCTTGTTCCGCACAATGAAAAAGAGCCCCTCACTATCCTGGTAGTGGAGGACAATTTCATCAACCAACGGCTTATTGTGGCCTCTCTTACCCGGGTTGGGCATAAAGTGGACAGTGCATCTGACGGGCAAATAGCCGTTGATAAGTTTAAGGATAACACCTATGATGCCATTCTCATGGATATCATGATGCCTACAATGGATGGAGTCACCGCATGTAAACTGATCAGGGAGATGGAGAAAGAGCGGATTGCTTCGGGTGCAAAACGGATAAAGATCATTGCTGTTACTGCCAACGCATTTGATGATGACCGGGATACATTTCTTGATGCGGGCATGGATGAGATCATGAACAAGCCAATAGATATTGAAGTACTTCAACGGATGTTATATGAATAAGAAAGTCACCGTACTCCTGTTTTTATCTATTGTCTTCTGGATCATGAATCCTGCAATTGCCCAGGAAAAAGATGACATTCCCGAAGTGGAAGCGGCGACACGTGGTAACGTGACGTTGAACCTTGGCGCCGACCTGGTGAGCCGATATATCTGGCGAGGTCTGGATTTCGGGCACTCACCGGCGATCCAGCCTACGCTGTCTGTTGAAGGTTACGGATTCAGCCTGGGAGCCTGGGGCTCTTATGGATTCTCCCGATATTCTTACTGGATTGATGACTCCACCTCCATAGAAGATAATTATTCTGAAGTCGACCTGTTTCTTTCTTATACCTATAAGTATTTCACGTTGATGTTGACCGACTATTACGCCCCTCTGCCCATTGATACGCTTGCAGGTGCAAATTATTTTAACTGGAAAAACAAGTCCACATGGCATACCCTGGAGCTTTCCCTGATTCTGGATGGGCCGGAGCAGTTTCCCATGCAGTTTGTTGCAGCAACGCTTGTATATGGAGCTGATAAGGGCAAGGATACCAGTGGGATATACGGAGCCGGTACAGCCAACAACTTCTCGACCTATTTAGAACTCTCTTACCTGTTTGATGTGAAGGGATTTGGCATCCGGCCTTTCATTGGCGGAATTCCTTTCGGAAGCTCCTGGTATGGACCCAAAGCCGGAATCAACAATGTTGGCATCACTGTCAGGAAAGAGATCCCTGTTTCCAAAAAGTTCTCATTGCCAGTTCAGTCCACCCTTGTATTCAACCCGCTTGCCAAAAAAGCCTACCTGGTATTTGTTCTCTCTTTATAGCTAGTAACCGCAACTTATTTCGTGACGACATCCCATGAGACCCAGTTTTAAAGATATCGATTATAAGACCCGGCAAGAGACCCTGACTTCATATGCTGAGTGGGAGAAAGATCATGGAATCACCCCTGAATGGCACACCGCTGAGCAGATTCCACTGAAGCATATTTATGGCGAATCCGATCTGGAACATCTTGAACACCTTCACTATGCTGCAGGCCTGCCTCCTTTTTTGAGAGGGCCCTATTCCACGATGTATGTGACACGTCCCTGGACAATCAGGCAATATGCCGGATTCTCAACAGCTGAAGAGTCCAACGCATTTTACAGGCGAAACCTGGCATCCGGGCAAAAGGGACTTTCCGTTGCCTTTGATCTGGCAACCCACCGTGGTTACGACTCGGACCATCCCCGGGTTGTTGGAGATGTTGGAAAAGCAGGTGTGGCAATTGATACGGTGGAGGATATGAAGGTGCTCTTCGATCAGATCCCGCTTGACCGGATGTCTGTATCGATGACGATGAACGGGGCGGTGTTACCGGTACTTGCATTTTTTATTGTGGCAGCGGAAGAGCAGGGAGTCCCTCTCGAAGCATTGAACGGAACGATCCAGAACGACATTCTCAAGGAGTTCATGGTGAGAAATACCTACATCTATCCCCCGGCTCCTTCGATGAAGATCATTGCCGATATTTTTGCCTTCACGGCCGAATTCATGCCGAAGTTCAATTCAATCAGCATCAGTGGATATCATATGCAAGAAGCCGGTGCTACCTGCGACATTGAACTGGCTTATACCCTGGCTGACGGTCTGGAATACCTGCGTACCGGAGTAAACGCAGGAATGGATATTGACGCATTTGCTCCCAGAATCTCATTTTTCTGGGGATCGGGGATGAACTTCTTTATGGAGATCGCCAAGATGCGGGCTGCACGGATGTTGTGGGCGAAGATCGTGAAGCAGTTTGATCCGAAAAACCCGAAGTCGATGGCCTTGCGAACACATACCCAAACTTCGGGTTGGAGCCTTACAGAACAGGATCCGTTTAACAATGTGGCCCGAACCTGCATTGAAGCCCTTGGAGCTGCACTTGGCCATACCCAGTCGCTCCACACAAACTCCCTTGATGAGGCCATCGCATTGCCAACGGATTTCTCTGCCAGAATTTCGCGCAACACACAGTTGTACCTGCAGGAGGAGACCAGCATTTGCCGCTCGCTTGACCCCTGGGCAGGCTCCTATTTTATTGAAACCCTTACAAGTCAGATTGCTCACCAGGCCTGGAAACACATCCAGGAGATCGAAGAGTTGGGAGGCATGGCCAAAGCCATTGAGACAGGGATCCCCAAAATGCGGATCGAAGAGGCAGCAGCCAGAAAGCAGGCACGGATTGATACAGGGAAGGACAAGATCATTGGAGTGAACACTTGCCGACTTGAGAAAGAAGATCCGATGGAGACCCTGGAGGTGGATAATACAGCGGTTCGTGATGCCCAGATCGGGCACCTGAAGAAATTGAAGGATGAGAGGGATGCGGGTGAGGTGGAGAGAGCCCTGGATGCTCTTACCCGGGCTGCTGAATCCGGAGAGGGAAACCTGCTGGCCTTGTCGGTGGATGCTGCCAGGAAACGGGCAACGCTTGGGGAAATTTCGTTTGCACTTGAAAAAGTTTATGGGAGGTACAAAGCAGTGATACGATCAATTTCTGGAGTTTACTCTTCGGAGTCGCGCGATGATGATGCCTTTAAACGGGCACGGGAGATGGCTGACACATTTGCAGAAATGGATGGACGCCGGCCGCGGATCATGATTGCCAAAATGGGTCAGGACGGTCACGACCGGGGAGCCAAAGTAGTGGCAACCGGTTACGCCGATATCGGCTTTGACGTCGACATTGGCCCGCTCTTTCAAACACCTGAGGAGGCAGCCAAACAGGCTGTGGAAAATGATGTGCATATCCTGGGTGTCTCAAGCCTGGCAGCAGGTCATAAAACCCTCGTTCCACAGGTCATCGAGGAGTTAAAGAGACTTGGAAGGGAAGATATCATGGTCATCGTTGGGGGAGTGATCCCTGCACAGGATTATGTTTTTCTTTACAAAGCTGGCGCCGCTGCCATTTTTGGTCCCGGCACCATCATTCCCGAAGCCGGCATCAAGATGCTGGAGATTCTGATAGAAAGCAGGAAATAAGTGTGCCCCTCGTCAGTGTTTAATCAGCTTGTCCACGAAAATCTGCTCCCCTTGAGAAGCAACTCGAACGAGGTATAATCCTGCAGAAAGGTGTGCCAAAGAAATGCAGGAGGAAGATCCCTCAAGAAGGTGAACCTCCAGTGGGACTCCTGCCATATTGCAAATTGTCAGCAACCCCTCTTTCACGTCTGTTACAACTGTCAGATGCGATGTAACCGGGTTTGGGAAGAGGCTGACAAGCTCCTTTTCCGGGAGTTCCTCCTTCCCGGTGTAGTTGTCTGATTTGATATCAATTACAGCTCCTTCAATGATGGTCAGATTGTATGCAATGTTGGTAGGGGGAAGCGTATACCAGCCATTGGATCCGCCACCCCAGCCGAAATTAAAGTGATAGAATTCATCGGTATTGTATCCATCCACCACTACATTGTGACCGCCGCCACCGGGAGGTTCCACTAACAGGCCTAACTGAACGGGAAGGGCCAATTTGATGTTTTCAGCAATCTCAGTATTCAGGCTGGTGTCGTCGGGAAAGATCAGCCGTGAATCTGTAAAGCCGAATCGCTGGAATGAATCCCATGCCTGATCAATCCCGAATGTACCCGACATGGAAGCGGAATAGACCTGGTGAGCCGCCACGCCGCAGGCAAAACTCAATGCCGCTTTCATTTGGGTGGTGATTGGAAGTTGTGCCTGGTAAGCATAATTCATGGAATTCAGCCAGGTATTCAGGGAGTCCCATGAAGGGAATCCCCTGGCCTCATGGTCATCGTCAATCCAGTATTGATTTCCTGATCCGTAGCTGTGGTAATAGTCATCTCCGTCGTTAAAATTGGTTCCGTTGAGGGTTTGGTGGTAGTTGAGTATCTGGCCCATGGCGGTAGCCGGACAGCCAACGATGCTGCGTGCACCTGCATTCTGATCAATGGGGCACATATTGTTGTACGGTGAGGATTGGGTCCAGTTGGTCTCTATCCAACCCCCGGAAGCCGTACTTCCCTCAGGAGGCCATTGCTGGAAAGGATTCAGGATCTTATCCCCGGCAAGAAACGTTTCCCATTCCTTGGCGATCATCTGTTTTTCGAAAGCAGGCATCCGTTGAAACAGATTTATTCGTTGCTGAAGATCCCGGGAGAAGATTGCAGTGATTTTTTCCCAATCCGGCTTCGACGGGTTGAAATCATTGATAAACGAATACCCGTAAATGGGGCGGACCAGGGGGGATGTTGAGGCAATCACAAAGCCCGATGGTTCAAATCGAAAAATATATCCCACAGGCTTGTGTTGAGAAGAGATCAGGGCATCTGCCCCTCGAAGAACAGCTTCGGGGTTTTGGGTTTGCATCAGATGCTGGGAGGCACGTGCAAGATCCCCCATTGCAACATCCTGCGATCTTGCGAAACCAATGCAAGAGATACTTAGTAGAATTATAGCAAATCTTTTCATATGATAGATATTGGTATTTAACAAAGATACACTTTCATTTTTCCCATTGATATAAAAATCGGTAACTTGCCTACTTCAATCTACAAAAGATGGATCAGGCACTTTTTGAGTATGCTGAGAAATATACTTCTCCCGAGTCGGAGGTGCTGCGTAAACTGAACCGGGAAACGCATCTCACCCAGATTTATCCCCAGATGCTGGCCGGTTCACTGCAGGGGACTCTCTTGCAATTGATCAGCCAGATGATCCGACCTCAGCGAATCCTTGAAATCGGGACATTTACCGGCTATTCAGCAATCTGTCTTGCAACTGGGTTAGCTGATCCGGCATCCGGCATCCTCCACACCATCGAAGCCAACCCTGAACTTGAGCCTATTATCCGGAAATACCTGAACGAAGCCTCCCTGGCCGATTCCGTTGTGCTTCACATAGGAGATGCCATGGATGTGATTCCTACATTAAATGAGGT
>JACZJJ010000010.1 GCA_014860625.1 Bacteroidales bacterium
AGTTGAACCTATTTAGATATAGGACTACAAATATACGAAAAACTTGCCATATGTGTAATTATTAAGAATAGTTTTAAATAATTAATTTTCAATAATTGTATCTTTGTCCTGGAGATTCATAAAACCACATCTAATCCGTTCAATCATGAAGAAGCTATTTACCCTGCTGGCCGTAGCCAGTTCGATCTTTTTTTTAGTCCCTGCGATCACAGCCCAGGAGAGTGTCATTCTGCCTCAGGGTTACCAACCCGACACACGTATCGACAACATGGGGTACTGGCGTGCAATGGCCAAGATGGGTCTTGTCCCCGTTCAGCCATTTATCAAAATCCCACCGGCAACATTTACCGGCACAAAGGTTCTGATTGACGGGGTGCTGGTCGACGACTCACCGGATGTTCCAGTAACCACCGAATCCTCCCATCAGAGTGAAAATTCCATCGTGGTAAATCCGAACAACTCTTCCAATGTCCTCAATTCAAACAACTCGGGAAACTGGCCAAGTACCACAACGTTCTATGGTGCAGACAGGCTGAAGTCAGATGATGCCGGACTGACATGGGGCGGATCGATCCAGGGACCGGTTGGCGGCAACCAGGGCGATCCTGTTGCGCTGATCAACATGAATGGCCGGTATTTTATCAATTATATCGACAACCAGTACGGACAAACGGCTGCCTGGTCAGATGATAGCGGGGCAACCTGGGCATCTGCGAAAATATCCAACGGCAGCATGTTTAACATGCTTGATAAAAACCACATGTGGGTGGATAACAGTCCAACCAGTCCGTTTAACGGATATCTTTATTGCGGATGGATGGAGAGCAACAACATCCAGGTTTCACGCTCCATCACCAACGGAACGAGCTGGGAACCTAAGGTCAATATCAGCCTGGCCACCAGTGCCGGAAGTCATAACCAGGGAATTAATTTCAAGACAGGTCCTGATGGAGAGGCTTACGCTGCCTGGGCAGTTTACGACAACTGGCCCGGAGATGAAAAGGCAATCGGTTTTGCCAAATCACTCGATGGTGGGATCACCTGGCAAACGGCTGTTCGGGCGCTGAACAATATTAAGGGTGTCCGTACGTCAGGGGTTCCCCAGAACCAGCGTGTAAACTCTTTCCCTTCTATGGCCTGCGACATCAGCAACAGTATTTACCGCGGAACGATCTACATCGTTTGGCCGAATATCGGCGTACCCGGCATCAACAGCGGTTCCGACCGTGATATTTACCTGATCAAATCAACCGATCAGGGAGCAACCTGGTCAGTGCCATCAAAGGTTAATCAGGATCCCATCGGGCAGGGTAAAACCCATTATATGTCGTGGATCGCATGTGACCAGGCTAGCGGACAGCTTGCGGTGGTCTATTATGATAACCGGAACCTACCCAACAACCAATGTGAAACCTGGATGGCCTGGTCGCAGGATGGCGGAGATACCTGGGAAGAGATGAAGGTAAGCGACGTATCGTGGACGCCATCACCGATTTCGGGAATGGCGACTGGCTACTTTGGAGATTACCTAGGAATCGATGTCTACAACGGAAAAGCGTATCCCTGCTGGACCGATAACCGGGGTGGTTATGCCATGACCTATGTTTCACCAATAGATCTGCACATCCCGGCATCACTGGTAGTATACAACGATGACAATTTGAACGATACCACCTTCGGGAATGGAAACGGAAAGATGGATTACGGCGAAACCATCCTGCTGGGTTTGGAGATGCAAAATGACGGGGATATGGAAGCTTCTGATGTCACTGTTACGCTCTCAACAGAGTCTCCTTATATCACATTTGAGGACAGCACTGAATTTTACGGAAATTTTGACGTGGGTGAGTCAATCACGATCCTGGATGCCTTTAAATTCAGCGTTTCGAGCTTTATCCCCGATGGATATATAGTGAACTTCCAGGTAACTGCCGTTAACTCGCTCGACAGTGCTACTGTCAGCTTCTTTGGCATCGAGGCACATGCACCGGCAGTAACCATCATGGGAATGGCTATCAACGATGCCGCCGGGAATAACAATGGCAGGCTGGACCCGGGAGAGTCGGCAACCGTTAGTTTCATGACAAAAAATACAGGGGAATATGATGCCCTTGATATTATCAGCACCCTGGAATCAAGCAATCCGTTCGTAACGGTTGTGGACGACACGTATGATATAGGAACGTTGACTCCCGGAGAATCTGTGTTCGCAGAATTTCCGGTTGTTGTCAGTGATGCCTGTCCGTATGGCTCTGCCACAGTATTCCACAATGTTGCAGACTGGGAATTTGGCATGGATGAAGTCTATAAAACAACTGCAATAGGCCTCCTGGTTGAAGATTGGGAAACAGGAAACTTCCTGAAATTTCCCTGGGAATCCTCCGGGAATCTCCCCTGGGTAATTGATCCCGATATCAAATGGGAAGGCAACTATTCGGCCCATTCGGGTGAAATCACAGACAATGAAACATCTGTACTTTTCATCGGCTACAATGTTCTTACAGACGACAGTATCTCCTTCTACAGGAAGATCTCTTCACAGATTATCTTTGACAAGCTCAATTTTTACATCGATACCCTGCTGGTCGGAACCTGGACCGGCAGTTACGATTGGAAACGCATCGCCTACCCGGTAATGGCAGGCCCTCATACCTTTAAATGGGAATATATCAAGAACGAGAGCTCCAGTGTTGGTGACGACAGAGCGTGGCTGGATTATATTGTCTTTCCTCCGGAATACAAGACAGCTGCCAGTGCAGGCAACGACGGTTCTGTTTGCGCCGGAAATACCTACCAGCTGATGAGTGCAGCGATTGCCTACGACTCCTTGCGCTGGAGTACCAGTGGAACAGGTACATTTGATGACGCCTCACTGTACAATCCGATCTATACTCCAAGTAATGAAGATATTGCTGCAGGGAGTGTTTTGCTCACAATTACTGCTTACGGAGAAGCCGGAATCATCGTAACAGATGAGATGACCCTCACCATCGAATCACCTCCTCAGGCCAATGCCGGCCCGGATGCCTCAGGATGTGCTGACGGGTATCTGATCAGCGATGCATCGGCATCTGATTATACTGAAATAACCTGGCTCACGGATGGAGATGGGATCTTTTCAGATATTCACATAATCAATCCCATATATGTTCCGGGCGAACTGGACATTACAAATGGAACTGCTTCGTTAAGCCTTCTGGCTGCCAGTTCTGGCATCTGTGATCCGGCCGGGGATACCATGGTTCTGACGATCCTACCAACTCCGCAGGTTGACCTGGGCCAGGATACAGCTATCTGCGCCCAGCTGACCTGTGAACTCGATGCAACCACCTCGGGAGCAGCTAGTTATCTGTGGAGTCCTGGAGGAGAGACTACACCTGTCATCACAGCCGACTCAAGCGGTACCGGCATCGGGAGCCAAACCTACTCGGTTGTTGTGACCAATGGGGATGGCTGTGAAGGAACTGACGAAATAACAATCACATTCAAAGATTGTACGGGAATGAACGAGTTGGCTGAGAATCTGAAATTCACTGTATTCCCCAATCCCAACAGCGGCTTTTTTACCATTCAGCTGACCTCCCGCTTAAGTGAACACGTTAACCTTCGCATGATTGGTACAACCGGGGAGGTTGTTTACGAAATCAAAAACCTTTTTGTCATCGGGGATTTAAACGTGCCGGTGAACGTTGGACAATTAAAGCAAGGGAGCTACATCCTTGAGGTTTCGAATGATTCAGGGAAAGTTTATGGTAAGGTGGTGGTGCAGAAGTGACGTGGGACGTAGGACGTGGGATTTGGGATTTGGGACTTGGAATTTGGGACTTGGAATTTGGAATCTGCAGACTGCCAACTGCCAACTGCCAACTAAAAGTAGTACCAAATCGACTTGTAGACGCTAATATCTTCGCCGTCTTCGTGAAGCCGTTTCAGGTAGTCATAAATAGATACATCGGTATAGAGGTAATCGTCGACAATGGCAATCCTTGACTCCCAGGGGTAGAAGCGGTAAATCCGTTCGCCTCCAGGCGTAATCATCACAGGTTCATGGTCCTGCCATGCCCGCAGATGCGATTTTCCCAGTTTCGGCACATTGAATACCGGTTCGTCGGTTCTGACAAGTCCGGGCAACATCCGTGCCTCCTCTTTACGTTCCTGCTGTATCCTCGCAATGGGTATCCTGAAATCGATCGTCTCCTCTTTCCCTTTGGTGTTAAACGTATAGTAAGGATCAATGCCAGAGAGTTTCATCAGCCTTCTCATGTAGCAAAGCTCATACCTCTTGCTGTTATAATAGGTGTATACAAGCTGGTTATAAATGCTGATGCCGGCTTTACGGATACGATTGATCACAGTGAGAACCTCGGGGGTGATCTCAGGAGGGTATTCAAAATGTGTAATGATGCAAACCTCCCTTTTCCCGAGCTGGTTATACTTGGCTAGCCGGTCGATAAGTTCCTGATCCCAGCGGCATGGAAGAGTTACCAGGGTACGTGTTCCAATCCGGATTCGTTCTACATGATCAATTTCTGCAACAGATTGAATGATCTGAAGGAGTATCTTGTTATTCAACGTGAGTGGATCTCCTCCGGTGATAAGGACCTCCGTGACATATTTATTATTTCGTATCCAGTCAATGGCGGCGTTTACCTTTTCGGTAGTGATTTTTGCCTCATCAATATCCTTTATCTCCCAGTTCCTCTGACAATAGACACAAATCTGAGGACAGGTATCCAAGGGTTTCAGGATGACTATCTGGGGGTAACGGCGCGTAACGGCATCAATCGGACTGGTCGACTGCTCCCCCATGAAATCCATGTCGCATTTCTCAAGCTGATTCTGTTTTACATTCTCGCAGTAGGTCACACTGGGGATTACCTGGGCCCGGATGCCTTCGTCGAACTTATTTCTTCCGCGTTCGTTGAAGAGAGCGAGGTAATATGGCGTGATGTGAAACGGAATACGGTATTTCTTCGCCAGCTCAAGCCCACTGATCTCATCCTCATCAAGATGGACAAGGCTTTGCAGTGTTTTTAAATCTTTTATAACATATTTTAACTGCCATTTATAGTTGGACCAGTCGCCCTCATTGGCATCAAAATAGTTCAGGATCTTATGTTTGAGCTTCAGCCGCTTATCAATTATATCCTGATCAAGCCCACTCTTCATTCTGGCAAAGTTGTCAGCCAGGAGTTTCGAATACTTATCAAGGATTTTTGACCTGGCTTTTCCTGCCAACCGTCCTTTTGTTTCTAAAATATCTACTTTGTCGGCTGTAAACAATTCGCCGTTGATTCCGCGAAACAGGTACAGAAATTCAGCCAGAAACCCTTTGCGAAGGGAGTCAAGCAGGCCCGGTTGATTTTGAGCCAGATCGTAGAGAGTCTTTAATGCTGAGAACCCTGTAAGGTCCTCATTCTCCGTTCGGATAATATTTTTCAGAACACGGATACACTCTTTGGCCTGGTTCTTCTCCACCTGATGGAGTGTATAGGG
>JACZJJ010000071.1 GCA_014860625.1 Bacteroidales bacterium
GTTGCTCGGGTTGATTGAAGACCATTCTACAGTCTCAAACATTCCCTGGCCTTCATAACCTGTTACCGTCTCCGGTGTGTGGTTGTAAGTTGCGCCAGGAACTGCTGTAGCAGTGATAAGCTCACCCTGTGCAGGCATACCATCCAATACCAATGGTCCGCCTTCGCCATAAACCAAAGCGCGAAGCATGAAGTTGCCCGAAGCGGGGATCCATAAAGCGCTGGGTACAAAGTAGGAATAGCTGCGCAGCTGCGGAGCGGTCTCGTCAACACAGATACCTGCTGCGTTGGGAGCGTTGCCGCCCTGGATCATGACCAGGTAGAAGTTGCCGCTGGCAATGGATGTGCTTGGGAACGTGAAATCTACCCAGCCATAATTGCTCGGTGTAACATCAACGGGAGTTCCAATTGGTGCGCCCGGCATTCCACCAGGTCCGGCGGCATCGTAGATAGCCATCTGGAAAGGTACGAAGGGGTTGGCGCCCGGAGGATAGTTGTCGATGGTTCCGATGTGGACTTTTCCACCCTGAACAACGGCAGGATAACCAACCGGGGTGAACTTCATGGCATTCATGTTGCCCTGTGTAGCCCAAACGGTCCAGTTATCGCAGATACCGTCATCGTAACGGATCTCATACATTCCTTTGGGAGCCATCCACGCGAGGTCCACAGCAGTTGCAGCAGTATTCAACGTCGCAGTCAAAGCCAACGGAGGATATGTTGCACGAAGCATTGGGATATCCAGCAATGTGGTTACGTTCTGAACGAATGTAAAGGGGCCGGCTGTGAAGTTTTGGAAACCTGCTTTGGTTGCTGTTACTCCAAAAGAGCCTACTGGATAGATATTTACAGTATACTGACCTCCGGAGACGGAATATATTGTTGAAGGGCCAACCATAATCTTGGCTCCAACAATCGGTTCGCCTGTGTCGTTGTTGTAAACAATACCACTCAGGTAGGCAGGGATCGGCTCCATGCAGAAGTTTACGGTAGTGGTCTGCGTGTTAACAACGGTAGCCTGTTTTGTCTGCGTCAGGAAGCCGGCAGAGGTACAGTTAACACTGTAGTTCCCAACAGGCACGTTCAGCATGGTGTATACACCGCTGGCATTGGTCGTGGCCGAAAATGTTCCGGCAGTAACCGTTGCACCTGCAAGAGGAGCTCCGTTAAAGCAGTTGGTAACCGTACCGGTAAGTGTACCTACCCATGGGGTAACTACAAAGCGGAGGTTTGCCCTGCTGCTTGATGCATAGGTATTTGGGAATGCACACCCGGCTGCACCATCTGTATAATAATACAGTGTAGAGGTAGCAACTGATGTATAACGAACATAGGAATACGATGTGTAAGAAGTATTGTCGAAACAGACCTCCAGGAGAAGGTTGGATCCGTCCCAGACAAAGGGCGTTTGCAGGGTAATCATCTGCCAACCAGTACCCGGCACTGCGTATGTCCCTGAATAGACAGTAGTCATACCGGTGGTCCAGCCCGTGATGGTGGTGGCCGTCGTGTTCATAAGCCTGACATTGAAGCCGTTCATCAGCTGTGATGAGTAGCTGGAGACATCAAACCCAAGGGTTGTGATTTCTCCCGGGCTACCGCCGGCAGCCATGATCTCGGAAGCCTTATAGAGCAGTTGCGTGCGTCCATCGTGCCAGTAAGTCAGGTAGGGGTATTGAACAGTCCCTGTACCAGTTCCAACTGTTACGGTTTGCGGTGCAGGAGGTCCAACACCTGTCACGTGAGCCAGGTCAAGGTAACAGTCATTCCCGTAAGCCGAGGTGAACTGGAAGGCAATGTACAGTGTTGCCTGTCCCTGTGCACCTGCCGGAAGGGTAAGGGTTTTGATTTTCCAGCCCTGAACGGCATTATACCTTAAGAAGGTACCCGCTGTATTCCAGGTGGTTCCGTCGGTTGACCATTGTACATCAACTCTGTCATTTGAAGTGGAGTATGATGTGCTTTCCAGCCAGGCAAAGTCAACGCCAAGGTTGGTGTAACCAACAGTTGAGAATGGTGTGGTTTGCTTCAGCCTTGAAACTCCGGTAGAGTAGGAGAAGGACCGAAACGCTGCCATCCAGGTACCCTGATAGGCGGTAAACCCTGAAGGCCAGGCAGTTGTGCTTGCGAATTGGGTTGGGCAGGTTCCTGAGACTTGTTCAACAGTCCAGCCGGCAGGTGCCGCCCCTCCATTTTCGAAGCTCTCTGTGATCAGCGTTGTTTGGGCGCTCACCGACAGAGAAAATGCGCATGAGATCAGTAAAAAGACCATCATTTGCATCAATTTAGTAATGCTTCGCATAATAATTATGGTTTTTGATGAATAAATAGATGGATTGATATAATAATGCCCCCTGTCTGGATTAGATAGAGAGTAATTATTAGCATAAGAATCATTCTGTAATCTATGCATAATTCGGAAATCTCCGATAAAAAAGAAAACCAGGAATAGGTTTCCGGAGGAGGGAAGTGATTGTAGCCCTGTCAGTTATGCGATCCAGGTCGGATCAGAGTTATCAACGTGCCAAAAACGTTATTCCATCAACGTTTACAATGGGAGCAAATGTAGGTAAGCGAATGATTCGAAACTCAGGATTAACAGTAATTTAACTGCAATTTAATCTTGTTTTAATTTCGTTTTAATGAAAATTTAATCTGATTTTTTTGATGGCAGGGAATGATGGACAAACAGTTGGGGCGACAGGTCGGTTTGATGGTGAACTAGTTTCCACTGTCCGTTTTCAAGGTGGAAAATATTGGTAGCCCGGTGGCTTACCTTCACGGGTTTGCCGTCAGCGCTCATGTTTTCACCTTCCTCAATGCACACGGTATATCCCATGTTAGTGCCGGTAAAAACGTGTACATCTTTGCAGATGATAGTGCCTCCCAGATTCATGGAGGCTTCCTTCTGAAATTCTTCGCTCACAGCTTTCCATCCGGTCAAACGGCCACCGAAAGGCCCCATGTCTGTTATATTTTCTGAATGCGACCAAAGGGCGTTCATGGGCTCCAGGTTGCCGGTAAACATGGCGTTGAGTGCAGCGTAAAAGGAATCGTTGGCTGCAAGCAGCTGCTGTTCGGTTTGCTTGTTAGTTTCATCTGAAACGTAGATGTTGGCCTTATTTTGTTCTTCTGTTTTCATATTTCTGCATGATGATAAGATGATTGAAGTACTGATAAGCACTCCAAAAACGATCGTGGATTGCTTCATTTGTGGTTAAATTATTGAAAGTAAACGACAAATATACATGCATTATTTGAATTCATTCTAAATTAATGATTAATTAATGTTAAAACGAAAATAACTGTGCAGATGGCAGATTGTACAATTGTTACCGGTTTATTTTTCGTACCAGAACGAACACCTCCTTTCCTGACAGATTGGTAACGGTCAATCGCACGGGACAGGCTTCCGGAATATAGAGAGTAATGGCCGTTTGCAGAAATTAAATTATAATTGGTATAAATAAAAATAACGTATTTTTGTTCGGTTTATCTTTTTTATACGGGGACAACCTGGAGAGGATGAAAGATTCAAGACCTTATAAATAAATACGATTATGAAACTAAACTCGACACTTTTGCAAAGCATTTTTGCTATTCTGCTTATATTTTTTTCAATAAAAGGTTTTACCGCCCCATTACCAATTCCCTGGGGAGAAGAAGTATCTGACAGTCTGGGTCCAAATAGCGGAGGCGCAGGAAATATTATACATAGTACCTTTCATTATGACCTTGTTAAACTACTTGCTGTTAAAGCAGGTTTTTCGATGGACACTGCAGAAATAATTGCGCGGTATTCAGCTCTTACCGACCAAATTAATCCACAAGTAGGGTATCCAAGCAGCCCACCATCTTTAACCTATTCGGCTTCATTTCCTACATGGGATGAAAGTGTTTCAGGCACTGAGCGCTTTTCACCAGCAATTAATAGTTTTGGAGAGAATCCGGGGGTGTATTGGCATTGCCCCCTGCGCGACCCATCCGATACACTCACAGGTAGTTATGTGTATGCTCCATATGCATACCCAAATGTTACTGATACGAACTATCGTTTGGCTCCATATTACTGGCACATTCCTTTTGCATTTACGTTAAATTCCATTGAGGAATGGGCGATATACGGTACAAGTGGTATCGATGGTCTGCCTCAGGATGCTCCTGATACTGTAAAGTACTTTGATGTTTCTTCAGCAACTTATAAACCGGTTCCCAAAGGAAGTTTAATTGCATTGTCCGTTTTTCTGCATGCACTAGCTGACACTTATTCACACGAACAATGTATGATGCAAGATACCCTGCGCAGTCACCCTCCTAGTCCAGACGATTGTGATATCTATTACCATTACTATGAAATTCCATACCTTTTACCTTCTTATGCTTATGACCATACTGACAGATCTGCTCAAGCAATCTGGCGAGTACTGCGTGAGTACAAAAGAATTCACAACATCACTACTCCTGCACTGTGGACTGTCGATAACAATGGTTTTGAGGATGGGGATGGTATTCCGGATGAACTGGAAGACAACTACAACAGCAACCATAGCGAAAGTTTCATTGAAAAATGGAAATCACCAGCTACCATAAATCTTAATCCTTTGGTTGACACAGTGATCAATCATTACGACCATACGACTTTGAGAATACAATTGGTGGACGATGAGCTGAATCTTAATGGTATTGAAACAGAAAAGAAAATCGAAAATTATTTTCATATTAATTCACTTTTTCCCAATCCTGCTGAAAATTCTATAGAAGTAAACTTTTCGATGGAAAAACCCGGAGAAATTGTTGCAACAATTTATGATCAGTCAGGTAAAAATATGTTGATAAGAAATTATCCTCCTAATAATCAATACAATTCAACTTTTACGTTTGATTTAAAAAAATTCCCTGCTGGAATTTATATTTTGCGGCTTGAGTCAAGAGGCAATTCGACTGGTATGATGTTTATTAAAAAATAGAAAACAGAAATGAGAAAAGGGGTTGTCTCGATGTTTTGAGACAGCCCCTTTTTTTTTGAATGCTGTGTAAAGACGGGGCATGCCCCGCCATTACAGGATTATGGGAACGCTACGCCAGGATATTTTGTGATATCCACATGGGGAACTGTGCTTCCGTATTCGGCGTTGATGGCATCAATAAAATAGTTGGTTATCAAGGCATATCCTCTCGAGTTAGGATGGATGCCATCCAGCGAGAAGACACCGCCGGTGACAAATTTTGTATTCATCCTGATGCCGTCCCAAATGATTCCTTGTTCCAGGTTCTTCATCCGGGTGTTCATATCGGCCAGGGCCAATCCATGCGTCTGAGCCAGTCCGGCAATGATCTGATTGTATCCGGCAACGGCGGTATTGATGTTGTCAATTTCGTCCTGGGTGAGGACAAACTGATTGGGAAGCGGCCAGGGTGTCAATGTGAGTGAACTGATGAGTCCCATCCCGTAACACTTCATTGAATCCTGAGGAGCTGTTAACAAAACCAGCTCACCCGGCTGCATCTGCCGTACCTTGAAATAGGGGTGAGGGGATGTAGGATCAGCCACCAGGAATGGATTGGGGCCAGCGTGATAGACGAAAGGCAAGCCAAATAATCCCATCGCATAATTGACCAGGTTTGCAAGGCTGTCGTTCAACGTCAATCCGTTGTAAGGAATGGTGTTGAAGAAAGGAGCGGAAGTGATGTCGGGAATGTTAGCGATCACCCCTTTGGTGCCGACACCAACCAGGCTGTTTACAATAACTCCCATTGATGAACCGAACATTGGAAGACCTGTGATGGTGTCTCCAACGCCACCGGAGGTAGCATATCCGAGTACATCATTGTTCCCAATCCACAGTGAAAAGAAAGTAGGATTGAGCGGGGGAATCTCCTGAATAACCATATTGGTAGCAGATGTGGCAAACCGGGCATAATAGGGATTCAGCATGGCATATCCCTGAGCCAGAAGGTGGAATGACTTCGCACCGGGGATTCCCAGGTTGTTGACAAGATATCCGACCGGAGCAACCGGGTCACGCGGACCAATATCCGGTACAGGACCCATTGATGTTCCGGCACAGCTTGTTGAGAAGCCGAGTATCAGCCTGGGCAGTGAGCCTGGAAATTCGACGCCAAATTCACTGTTAACGACAGGTTGAACAAAAGTACCTCCACCAGCCAGCTGAAATTGTTGGGCAAGCAGGTTGGGGAATGAGTTATTCTGTGCTGAAAAATATAACGCTCCATCAGCGAATCCCGCAGTAAGCGAGTTTCCTACCGATACGAAGCGGGAGAAATCCGCGCTGCCCTGGTTGGGCGATAACTCGTCGATCTTGGGTTCACAGCCGGCAAGGATGACGAGAGAAAACAGGATATATACTAGTTTTTTCATATCGTTCTTTTGTTAAATGATTAGAAATTGTAGGTTAAACCAATTCCGGGGACGTACACATTGGTCTTGTATGTTCCGGAGAAGTTCTCTGGTGAATAGGTCCCTTCACGCTCTAACCCCATAACATAGAGAAATGCCGCATCGATGCTGAGGCCTTTTGTGGGAAATACCGAGAATCCTGCAGTCAAACCAATCTGGTTCATGCTGGGAGTCTGCGGATTGAGGAATCCGTCGGGCACCGGTGAGGGATCGTAATATCCACCCAAACGTACCGTCACAATGTCGTTGATTTTGTACTGAGCACCGATTCGGGGAATCAACTTGTTCTCATACATCGCCGGAGCATAGGATTTGTCGAGGGCCGGTGTCTTGGTTTTGAAATCAAACGTCAGGGTATCATAAGCACCCCAGAAAACGTAACAGAGGTTGATGCCGATGAGGAACTTCTCATTGAACTCGTAAGAGATTCCGAAGTCGAGGTTGGCAGGCAATGGCAGTGAAGTTGCTACCTTCTGATCCGGAAAATTCGTTTTCATCGTTGCAGGAACAGTAAATGTCGCATCTGCTTCATCTACTTTCATATTAATCTTGGAACGGTAGTCGATTCCAATGTTCAGACCCTTGATTGGGCGAATCAGGATGCCACCGTTAAATCCAACGTTGTAAGCACTCCCCTTGATGTTTACTTTCCCTTCTGCTCCATTCTGCCCATCGAGAGGAAGCGCTTTGTTCAGCTCCACATTTCCAAACGTGAGGACAAGTCCTGCACCAAAGCTAACAACATCCTTTATTTTGTATGAAAAGGAGGGCTGTACAGTGATGGCCTTGAAAGCCAGGTCCTGGATCAGGTAGCGACCCTGCCACTCTTCACCCCAGGAGAGTTTGTTCCCGTAGGGGGTATTTACTGCAAGCCCGATGCTTAAGTCATCGAAGGGCTTGTATGCAAAATAAAAATATAAAGGCGTGTTCAGAATTTTTTCAATGTTGTACTGACCCATTACATCCTTGGGCTGGAATGTTGTACGGGCCATCAGCAGGCTGACCCCTCCCGAGATGCTGAACTTGTCCTGCACAAAAGCTGCTGCACCCGGATTGTAAAAGAAGCTGCTAGCATCGTAGGTTAGAGAGGTTCCGATCAGACCCATCCCAATGTTCCGCATGCTATGCAAACTCACCTGATATCCACCGCCAAAGGCTGTGGTTGCCGCCAGACAGATGCCAAGCAACAAAGTTGTAAATCTCCGCATAGTGTTCTGTTTTTGGTTAATAATTGGGTGCAATAATACATAATTATATTTAATAATATGTGTTCCTGTCCAAAAATCTATTAGGTTCGCCCCATAACCACATCCCTCCATCCTCCCTCATCACTTCTTTATCGTATCTTTGCCGCCCAATAGATAAAACGATGAAATTAAACATGGGAGATCAGGTGAAGTTCCTCAACACCACGGGTGGGGGTGTAGTTACCAAGATTATCGATACCCGGATGGTACTTGTTGCGGATCAGGATGGATTTGAGGTGCCTACACTGAATGCCGAACTTATCAAGATCGATCCTACGGATGCCGGGGGGCGGTTTTTTCGGGAAGAGTTCAGTGTTCCCTCCTCAACCCGCAAAGAGATGACAGATCGTGAGTCGCAAGCCACGGAATCCGGGACGGATGCTGGCGTCGGTCTTCTTGATCCTAGAGCTGTCAGGACCCGGACATCCGAAGATATTTTTCTGGCATTTATTCCCCATGACCAGAAGTGGATGATTGCTGGTATGCTGGATATTTGCCTGATCAACAACACATCGTATGATGTGATCTACAATATATTCCACCGGACCTCTTCAGGACATTACACCGGAGCAGACTATGGATCGTTGGTTGCAAACAGCAAATACATCATTGCTACAGTGAACAGGGAAAGCCTGTCGGACTGGACAGAAGGATCTCTTCAGTTTCTGTTTCACAAAGAACACCTGGACCTGGTAGTACCACCTTTTGATTCCGATTTTCAGATTGATGGGAAAAAATTTCACAAAGAGGGAGCATACAAGGAAACGTCATTACTAAAAGAGAAAGGAATTGTCATCAGGTTGTTGTCTCTCACAAGCTACATTGAAGAGGCACGCGCAAAGTCAAACCCTGTGGCATCAGTGGATTCGGGGACTCCGGCACCGGATAAAAGTCAGGAACGTCCGATCATCTTCACACACCAGTCAGAACCCAGAAAAGCAATTGTCGACCTTCACATTCATGAGTTGGTAGAAGATCCTTCCAATCTTCAAAAGAATGAGATCCTGGAGTTTCAAAGGAATTATTTCATCCGGTGCCTCGATGCTGCTATGGCCAATAACTTCATCAACGTGATCTTCATTCACGGCGTTGGAGATGGAATCCTGCGGGGAGTACTCACCGGCTACCTTGAAAAAACAGAGGGCATCGAATGGTTCGATGCCCCCATGGCATTGTATGGTGTTGGTGCCATTGAAGTGCGGATTCCGCACAACCGGTAACTAGCGGCTCACAGTAATCTTTCTTGTATACACCTTGTTCCCTGTAACCAGTTGGAGTATATAAACTCCCGGAGCCAGGCTTCCGGCATCAATCTGTACCTGATGCTCTCCAGTGCCAAGGTAGCCGGGCTGATGGTTCCATACCTTCTGACCGAAGGTGTTGTATAAGTTCAATGTTACATTGTCTGGATTTACCAGGTAGAATGAGGCCGTGGTGAAACTTGAAGCAGGATTGGGATAAACCTGAAGCGCTCTGGTCTGATCAAAACGGTCGCGTGCCGAAACAATGTTGGCGTTAAATTCTGTCTTCTCAAAATAACCAAACGGTCCGCCCATCACAACTTCAGTTCCCTGGTCATCCTGCAAGAGGTAAAGGCCGTTGCCGTTGCTGCAACAAAGTCCGGTTCCGCTGGCGTCATAAATCGTAAAGGTATAGCATCCCTCTGTTGAGAGTTCAATGGTGTCGCGGTGAACCACGTTGGGAACTGAATAAGGTCCGCCATTGTCGACAATATTGCCCAGTGCATCCTTTACATCCCAGGTAGTCTCCTCAGGGTCATTGTCTGTTTTCAGGAACAGGATCAGGGTAAAGGTGGTGGCAGGTGCTTCTACAATGGCAACATCAAGGGTGTCGTTTTTCGGATATTCGTCGGCGTTGTTGTTGGGATTATCGGTGAAGACATTTAATGTATTGTTCGCCTGAGGAGTGAAGCTGTAATCCGGAAGGTTGACGATCGCTTTCTCCAGCGGGGCAAGACTTCCAGTCCAGCTTTCAGTGATCACAGTTCCGCCATTCACCTCAAAATTCACGTCGAAGGAGGAGATGGTGTTATTTCCGTTATTTCTGACTGTCACAATGGGAGCAACCACGCCACTGCAATTGGTAGAAGAGACATTCTCAATTTCCAGTACCTGGAGATCCCTGTCATAGGGGAGAACGATTGCATTGGTGGAACTGTTGGCAGCCTGATGAACCTCTTTTGTGGTGTTGTTCTGGATAAAACCAACCGCCATCAACTCATCGATGTTGTATACCTGATTGGTTTGAAACGGCCAGCTGGTCTCGATGATGATATAATCTCCCGTTTCAAAAGAACCCAGAGAGGTTCCGTCTTTGGTGGGGAGCATCTTTTTCATCACATGGTCGAAATTTTTCTCGCCGTTGGTTCCCGGAGGATTTGTAAACTGTACATAATCCTCAATCACCACATTGTGAGCGACAAGGTTCCCGCTGATATCCTGGGTTGCAGTAGCAACCATGGTGACGAAAATCTCATCATTGGTTGGAGACAGGGAATGCTGAAGGGAGATCTCGAAGGGAGAAGGAACGTTCACCCGGTTGTTGATAATAGACAGTACACCTGCATTCCAGTTGTTAGAGAACACATTGCCATCCACCACAGTCCAGGGCACTGAATTTACACCGTAATAGGTACGTCTGGAATTGTTGTCGATGGTGTTGGCCAGGTACATGGGGTCATTTCCGGGAGCAGGCCAGCTCATGTGGTAGAAAATGGCGGTGAACGTAGTCGGATTTGCAATAAGCCAGTTATGAAGATTGGAATTTGCATTCACACATGGTCCGCAAGTGGATGAAGTGAACTCTTCCACCAGGACAAGCCGCTGAGATTGCCCGTTAGTAATGGCAATCTGGATAAAAAACAGGATTAAAAAAAAGGATAATTTCTTCATGATTGTGCATTTTAATGATTTTTCTATCAGTCTGTAAAGATACCACTTTTCATGAATGGTTGCATCAATTTCCTATTTATGTATTATCTTTGCAGTCAAACCAATAATCCTATTTAAGAACTAAATAAACCATCAAAACAATGAAAAAACTTGTACTCTTCACTTCCCTCCTCTGCTTAGTTGTTTTTTCTGGCTATTCCCAGAGTTTGTCATTAATTTATGATGGCAACGCGGTCCCTAATAACGGACAGGTTGTGTATACCGGCGAACCATCTTCCGCATTGATTGTAGCATACATGGGTGTGACCAACAATTCTGCATCCACACTGAGTGTCATGTGTAAAAAAGTTGAGATCTCCCTCGTCACGGGTTCGCAAAATACGTTTTGCTGGGACAATTGCTATCCCCCAAACGTTTATGTATCAATGGGCTTCCTTGATATTACTCCAGGTGAAACAAACTCGCTCTTTACTGGTGATTATGAGCCTCTCACCAATGCTGGGCAAAGCATCATCAGGTATGTCTATTATGATGCCAACAATCCCAATGATTCTGTATGTTTCCAGGCCCTTTTCAATGCATATCCTCTGGGGGTAGAGAATCAAAATGGCTTGGCGTCCCTCTCTGCAGCTTATCCCAATCCGGCTAGCACGCAGGCATCGTTCAACTATTCGGTTGAAGAGGGTGCAAGCGCTTTTTTGCTGGTCAGAAATGTTCTTGGCTCCACAGTAAAAGAGATTCAATTAAAAGGATCAGGTGTGACTTCGATCTCCACGATGGATCTCTCTGATGGAATTTATTTCTACAGTATGATTGTCAACGGAAAAGTCGAATCAACGCGCAAACTGGTGGTTTCACACTAATCGCCGGAATGCACAGGGCACAGGGCACAGGGCACAGGGCACAGGGCACAGGGCACAGGGCACAGACAACACATAAGGAATTTACATTAAAAAAGGGCGACGAAACACGTCACCCTTTTTTTTATCCGGCATCCGGCATCATGCCTTAATCCCAAATTCTTTCTTCAGCTTGTCAACGTAATCGAGTTTCTCCCAGGCAAAGAAATCAACTTTTTTCTGGTAGACCTCTTTTGCAGTACCGTTGCCTTTCTTTGCGTTGGATCCTTTTACCGGGTAGTAAACATCGATGACCTTTGTAAAGGGATCACGACCGAAGTGGCCATAGGAGGCTGTTGGCAGGAATACCGGGTTCTTTAGTCCAAAGCGCTCAATGATGGCGTAAGGTCTCATATCGAATACCTTGCTGATTCGACCGGCAATCTCACTGTCGGTAAGCTTCTTGCCATTCTTTCCGGTCACTTTTGCAGTACTGTATGTATTCACATAAAGCCCTACCGGCTGAGCTACACCGATTGCATACGCTACCTGGATCATCACCTGATCGGCAATTCCTGCTGCAACCATATTTTTTGCAATATGACGGGCAGCATACGCAGCTGAACGGTCAACTTTGGATGGGTCTTTGCCCGAGAAAGCTCCACCGCCATGTGCGCCATGACCACCGTATGTATCCACGATAATCTTTCTTCCGGTAAGGCCGGTGTCGCCATGAGGTCCACCGATGACAAATTTCCCGGTAGGATTTACAAACAGGTTGAAGTCATCTGTCAAGAGTTTCCTGATCCTGGCAGGCAATGTCTTCTTCACACGGGGAATCAGTATCTTCTCAACATCTTCCCTGATTTTATCCTGCATCTCCTTCTCGGCCACCTTTAAGGCTTTGAAAGAGGAGTTTTTCGGCAGCACAAATTCATCATGCTGGGTGCTGATCACGATGGCATCGATCCGCAATGGTTTTCCCTCTTCATCATATTCAACCGTGACCTGTGATTTTGAGTCGGGCCTGAGGTATTTCATCTGCTTCCCTTCGCGGCGAATATCTGCAAGTTCCTGAAGCAGGATGTGGGCCAGTTCGCTGGAGAGAGGCATATAATTATCCATCTCGCGGCAGGCATACCCAAACATCATCCCTTGATCACCGGCTCCCTGTTCCTCTTTTTTCTCGCGAACCACACCTTGGTTGATGTCGGATGACTGTTCATGGATGGTCGAAATCACACCACATGAATCGCTGTCGAAACGGTATTCGGCTTTGGTATATCCAATATCTCTGATCACTTTCCTGGCTGTCTCCTGAACATCAACCCAACCCTCTGTCTTTACTTCACCACCGCAAACCACCAGGCCGGTGGTTACGAATGTTTCACAGGCGACTTTGGACTCAGGGTCCCAACGTAAAAATTCATCAAGCAGTGCGTCCGATATCTGATCGGCTACTTTATCCGGATGTCCTTCTGATACAGACTCCGATGTAAACAAATATCCCATGATCTAAATGTATTTAGTTTATCACTAGTTAACTCTAAGGAAATGTGCGGATTTGATCGTTGGAATGGCCGTTGGTTTAGCATTTTTTCCAGTGGTTGCAATCAATCAAATCTTTCCACCCTGCGGGGCAAAACTACGTTTTTTTCAATTACGAATTAAAAATTACGAATTAATAATTTTTTCAACATCTCACATCTTCTGTCTCTCGTCCCTCGTCCCTCGTCCCTCGTCTCACGTCCTTGTCAGTTCCTGAAACACCTCCTCAAGGCGCTGCTCATCCCGTTGCATGGAGAGAACAGTAAGTCCATTGTCGACGGCAAACTTGAATACAGTCGGGCGGATGTCAATGTCAGGTTCTGAAACCAGATGCCAGATGCTGTTGCCGCGTCGCTCCACTCCTCGCAATGACAATGAGGCTAGTTGGCTTGCCCACCCTTCCCTTGTTTGGGAGGGGTCGATGGCTTCTTTTACTCCGGCGATCATTACCAGTTTTTCACGGGCAACCGGCTGGTCAAACTCCACCTTGACGATGATCTTAGCTTTCTCTATTTTCTGCAGGTTCTTTGTTTTATCATCAGCTACGATCTTCCCCTTGTGAATGATGATTGTTCGGTCACAGATTGCCTCAACCTCCTGCATGATATGCGTAGACATGATGATCGTCTTTTCCTTTCCAATCGATTGGATTAGGCTTCTGATCTCAACGAGTTGATTCGGGTCCAGTCCGGAAGTCGGTTCATCCAGGATCAGCACCTCCGGGTCGTGCAGCAACGCTTGGGCTAGCCCAACCCGCTGGCGGAAACCCCGCGACAATGCTCCGATCTTCTTATGCTGTTCCACCTCTAACCCAGTTAACTCAATGATCTCAGAAATACGATTTTTAATTTTTAATTTCGAATTTCGAATTTCCTCGTGTTCTATCTTCGCCATAAACTCAAGGAACTCAACTACATAAAGATCTGTATAAAGCGGATTATTCTCAGGCAGGTAGCCAACTCGCCTCCTCACTTCCATCGATTGTTCCAGCACGTTAAAACCGCATACCGAAGCATCGCCTGAGGTAGGTGGGATGTAGCAGGTGAGGATCTTCATCAGGGTGCTTTTCCCTGCTCCGTTTGGGCCCAGAAATCCAACCACTTCTCCCGGTTTGATCTCAAGTGAAACATCATCAAGGGCTTTTTGAGTGCCGTACAGTTTGGTGATATGAGAGACAAGGATGGACATAGATCTGGGTTTTAACGGGGACAAAGTTACTTATATTTTGTTAGACAGGTTGGTCAGGTTGGTCAGGTTGGACGGGTTGGACGAGTTGGACATTGTTTTATTTAGTCGATGAGAAAGATCGTCTTGAGAAAAGGAAAATGCAGAGGAAGAATAGAAATGTGCCGGATAAAAAAAGCAACCAGTTGAATGATCCTGGTATATATGTGCCTGAGTACTCAAGGATTGCGGATTTATCCGACAGGGAAACCCAATCAATTAAGGTGAACTTTTTCAACATGAATCGGGTGTAATCTTCCATGTATGCTGCCATTGTAATCAGCGACCCGATTATCAACAACCCCCACTCCAAACCTGTCAGCCCCACCCGTCCCACCTGTCCAACCTGTCCAACCTGAATGATAGCCAGCCCCAGCACAATCATCGTAACCGAGTTCATCAAAGGTGCCAGAACCGGTCCCACCCATGTAGTAGGGATCAGGAAAAGAATATCCCACGAAAGCAGTGATTCTGGCCATCCAAGGATTAACCAGAGAAACACATAGTAAAAGATATCCCAGATTGCGAACATGTAGATGAACCAGGCGAACCGGATAATCCACCGCTGGGCAGTCAGCATACACACGGTAAGTAACATGATCATCGTTGCGGCTTCCCGGAGGATCTCGGTTACGGCAATAGGTCCATCAATGATTTTCAGCGGGAAGGCAAATCCTTCAGGATAGTAAATTGCCCTCAGATAAACCACCACTGCACTCTCCAGAAAACCCATTGCAATGGCAAACAGGGAGATGATGATTGTACGTGATAACAAATTCCTGATCATATATTTCTTAATTTGGCCATTTTGCCATTTCGCCATTTCACTATTTCCCAACAAATTTAATAAACCCCTCCAGATGTTCCCTGATCTTCCCGGCAAGGAAGTATGGCAAGCTCATCAGGTAAAACGTTTTCCCCTCAGTGGTGTGAGCCTCATTCACCATGAGTGGACCGGCATAAAGTCTGACAGCAAAGGGGTGGGGTGCAGCCTTCACAAACTGATGCAAGGAACGTAACCGACCTGTCTCACCTCTCTTTACCTCCACCGGGATCATCAATCCATCATGTCCAATCACGAAATCAACCTCAGCCGACGACTGCGTTTTATCCCTCACCCAGAAAAAAACCTCACTTGCCCCATCTTCCACACCCGACTCACTTGTCCAACCTGTCCAATCTGACTGACCTGTCCAACCTGACTGACCTGTCCAACCTGACCCACCTGTCCAACCTGGCCCACCTGAATTCAAAAGCTCCTGCCCCACAATATGCAGAGAGATCTGCCGGTTGAACACCTCTGAAAGATCCTCCTGATCAGCCAGAGCTTCTTGAATTCCTGTGAAATAGTTGACCAAACCGGTATCCGGAAGTTGAATTCGTGGCGAACGGTTTGTGTCGATCCGCCAGGGAAGAGTTGTTTGCGTGGTTGGAAATATAAGGTGTAGGAGTCCCTGCTCCTGAAGTACCCGGAAAGTATCTCCAACCTCCCTGCTTCTGAAGTCAGGGTTGCTGAATCCCCTGTAAGTGATCCGTGTCGCTGCGTAGGGGAATGTATCCTGGTAAATCTGTTCTATCCGCTCAGCCGTTTTCGCTGTTGATGCCGTGGATGATGCCCGTGAAAAAAGAACTTCCAGATGGTTATCATAAAGAGGGGCAAGGTATGAGATATGTCTGCTGGAGGCAAATGATTCCACAACATCAGGAATACCACCAACCAGGCAAAACGTATGAAACAGTTTCAACAGCTTCTCATAACCGTAATTGGGGAACGGCACTTCGCGATACAACTCCACGGCCTCCCTTTCACCCATTACTTCAATGAACTGCTCAAACGAAATCACCTCAAAGACATTCCCTTTCCGCATAATATTTTTATACTTCACTATTTTTCACACTTGTCTAACCTGTCCAACCTGTCCAACCTGTCCAACCTGTCCAACCTGCACACAAATGTAACAAAACAAATCATAAAGCAAAATTAATACTATTTTGTTACTTGTTCTCTTGTCGGATAATTTTAATCATTCTATCTTTGCACCCCTTTTTAAACGAAACTCATGAATACGTTAAGTTACAAAACCATCAGCGCCAACAAGGAAACGGTAACCAAAGAGTGGGTGTTGATCAACGCAGAAGACGAGGTGCTGGGACGACTGGCATCCAAAGTAGCAATGATACTGAGAGGCAAGCTGAAGCCAAGTTTTACTCCACATGTTGATTGCGGGGATAACGTGGTTATCATCAACGCCGAGAAGATCAAGCTAACGGGGAAAAAGCTCACCGACAAGGTGTATATCCGTCACACCGGTTACCCGGGAGGACAGCGGAAAAGTACACCTCAGGAAGTTTTGGCGAAGAATCCGCGTGCCATCATTGAATCGGCGGTCAAAGGCATGCTTCCCAAGAATCGTCTTGGCAGTGATCTGTTCCGGAACCTCTATGTATATGCAGGTCCCGCTCATCCACACGAAGCACAGCAACCCAAAGAAATCAACCTAAATACAATCAAATAATATGGACGTTATCAATACCATTGGCAGAAGAAAGACTGCCATTGCACGGATCTACCTCCAGGAAGGCAAGGGAACCATCACAGTCAACGGACGGGATTTTGCAGAATATTTCCCGACCTCCATCCTGCAATACAAAGCAACCGAACCCTTTGAGGTTACGGAGACCGTAGGAAAATACGACGTGAAGGTCAACCTCGATGGTGGTGGAGTCAAAGGACAGTCTGAAGCGATGGCGCTTGCACTTTCACGCGCCCTCTGCAAAATCAACGAAGAGATGCGCCCAGCCCTTAAGGCAAAAGGACTTCTCCGCAGAGATCCCCGAATGGTGGAACGTAAGAAGTTTGGGCAAAAGAAAGCCCGGAAAAGATTCCAATTCAGCAAACGTTAATATTTTATTTCTACTATTATGCCGAGAACGACATTTAATGAATTGCTTGATGCCGGTGTTCACTTTGGTCACCTGAAGCGGAAATGGAACCCGAGCATGGCTCCCTATATTTTCATGGAACGTAACGGGATCCACATTATTGATCTTTACAAAACCATGGCCAAGATCGACGAGGCAGCCGCTGCGATAAAGCAGATCGCCAAATCGGGCAAAAAAATCCTTTTCGTAGCTACGAAAAAGCAAGCCAAAGAGCTGGTAGCCGAGAAGGTGAAACAGGTGAATATGCCTTACATGACCGAGCGCTGGCCCGGTGGCATGCTGACCAACTTTGCCACCATCAGGAAAGCGGTTAGAAAGATGGCTTCCATTGATAAACTGATGAGTAGCCCTTCCTATGACAACCTCTCCAAAAAAGAGCGCCTCACCCTTACTCGTGAACGTGCCAAACTGGAGAAGAACCTGGGGAGCATCGCCGACCTTAACAGGTTGCCTGCAGCACTGTTTATCGTGGATATCCTGAAAGAACACATTGCTCTCGCTGAAGCCAGGAAACTCAATATTCCAACCTTCGCTATCGTGGATACCAACTCCGACCCGCGTTTGGTTGATTTTCCGATTCCGGCAAATGACGATGCATCCAAATCAATTTCACTGATTGTGGACATCATGTTGAGTGCCATCGAAGAAGGAATGGTCGAACGCAAACTCGATCGTGATAAGAAAGCGGCCGAAGATGAACTGGAAGAGGGTGGAGACGACGATTTTGACGCACGGATGGATGGCGACGATTTTGACGAAGATGGAATAAAAATCATTCGCAAAGATCTCGGCGACCCAAAACTCGCCAAGTTGAAAGGCTCTGATGACAAGGAATCAGACTCAGCAAAATCACCCCGAAAGAGGATTAC
>JACZJJ010000072.1 GCA_014860625.1 Bacteroidales bacterium
CGATATCGTATGCCCAGCCGTCGCCGCCGATGATCCAGATCGACTTCTTCACCAGGTACTGCTTCAGGTTGAGGATATCTTTGGCCAACTGACCTTTCTCTTTCTCCAGCAACGGCAGCATCTTGATGGTGGCCTCCTTCGAAAGGGTTGCATCGTCTTTTCCGTCGATCCACTCGCCGAAAGCAACCAGCAGTTCGGCTCCCATCATGTTCTCCTTGATCGCGGCCCGCATCTTCTGAGCCATCCGCTTCCTGAGATGAGTAATTCCAATTGCCATCCCGAAACCGTATTCGGCATTGTCTTCAAACAGGGAGTTGGCCCAGGCCGGACCGTGACCGTCAACATTCATACGGTAAGGGCTGTAAGGAGCCGTTCCGCCATAGATGGAAGAACAGCCTGTGGCGTTCGCTACCATCATCCGCTCGCCGTAAAGCTGTGTGATGAGCTTGATATAAGGGGTTTCACCGCAACCGGAGCAGGCGCCCGAGAACTCGAAAAGTGGCTGGGCGAACTGACTGTTCTTGAAGGTCTTGAACCGGTCGGCTACATCGTTCTTGTAGGTCACATGATCAATCAGGAAGTCCCAGTTTTTGGTCTCCGGCATCTGGGAACCGAGGGTCTGGAACTCCAGCGCCTTCGTCTTGGCCGGACAAACGTCAATGCAGTTTCCGCAACCGGTACAGTCGAGGACACTCACCTGGATCCGGAATTCGAGTCCGGCGAGGTCTTTCCCTATTGCCTTCAGCGTGGTCATATCTCCCGGAGCGCTGTTCGCTTCGGCTTCATTGAGGATAAACGGACGAATGGCAGCGTGCGGACAAACATACGCGCACTGGTTGCACTGGATACAATTTTCGGGAAGCCACTGGGGAACGTTGACGGCAATGCCGCGTTTCTCCAGAACGGTAGTTCCCGAAGGGAAGGTGCCGTCTTCGCGGCCCAGGAAAGCACTTACGGGAACATCGTCTCCCCGGAAGCTGTTCACCGGCTCAAAGATCTGCTTGATAAACGGATCGACATTCGGATCCTCTTTCGGGACAGTGATCTTCAGCTTCGCCCACTCGGCCGGAACCTTGATCTCCTCCACATCTCCCCCTTTGTCGATCGCCGCCCAGTTCATCTTCACAATCTCATCTCCTTTGAGGCCATAGCTCTTTTTGATCGCTTTCTTCATCTGCTCAATCGCCAGTTCGGCGGGAATCACCCTGGCCAGCTTGAAGAAAGCAGCCTGCATGATGGAGTTGGTGCGGTTGCCCAAACCAATTTCCTCGGCAATCACCGTGGCGTTGATGATATAGAATTTAATATGGTGTTCGGCCAGGTATTTCTTCATCGCGTCCGGAAGCCGTTTTTTGGTCTCTTCGGCATCCCAGATGCTGTTCAGCAGGAAGGTCCCGCCATCTTTCAGCCCTTTCAGCACATCGTATTTGTCGAGGTAGGAAGGCACGTGGCAGGCAACGAAATCGGGTGTGTTTACCAGGTAGGTCGACCGGATCGGCTTGTCGCCAAAGCGAAGGTGCGACACGGTAACGCCTCCCGACTTCTTGGAGTCGTAGGCAAAATAGGCTTGCGAGTATTTCTCGGTATTGTCGCCGATGATCTTGATGCTGTTCTTGTTGGCGCCAACCGTACCGTCGGAACCGATGCCCCAGAACTTCGCCGAATAGGTGTCTTTCGACTCGATGCTCACTTCCGGAAGAAGCGGCAGTGAGTGGAAGGTCACGTCGTCGACAATCCCGATGGTAAAATGATTTTTCGGCTCTTTCTGCTCGAGGTTCCGGTAAACGGAGATGATCTGCGAAGGCGTGGTGTCTTTTGAGCTCAGACCGAAGCGTCCGCCGATGATCAGCGGCCTGGTCTCCATATCGTAAAACATGTCACGCACATCCAGGAAGAGCGGCTCTCCGCCTGCTCCGGGCTCTTTGGCGCGGTCGAGGACGGCAATCCGCTTCACACTCTTCGGGAAGATATCGAAGAAATATTTGGAGGAGAAGGGCCGGTAGAGGTGAACCGTGATCAAACCTACCTTCTCGCCATTGGCATTCAGGTGGTCGACCGTCTCCTTGATCGTTTCGGTGACAGAGCCCATCGCCATGATAATATTTTCGGCATCCGGGGCGCCGTAATACATAAAAGGCTTGTACTCGCGACCGGTCAGTTTGTGGATCTCCTTCATGTAATTGTTCACGATGTCGGGAACCGGCTCGTAGAAGCGGTTGATCGCCTCTTTGGCCTGGAAGAAGATATCGGGATTCTGCGCTGTACCGCGTGTTACCGGATGCTCGGGGTTGAGCGCCTGGTCGCGGAACTTCTGCAGGGCATCGTAATCGATCAGCCTGGCCATGTCCTCATTTTTGAACGCCTCGATCTTCTGAACTTCATGTGAAGAGCGGAAACCGTCGAAAAAATGGAGGAACGGAATGCGTGATTTGATCGCGCAGAGGTGGGCCACACCAGCTAAGTCCATGATCTCCTGGATGCTGCCGCTGGCCAGCAGGGCAAAGCCCGTTTGCCGGGTAGCATACACATCGGAGTGGTCGCCGAAAATGGAGAGAGCATGTGCCGCCACCGAGCGGGCGCTTACGTGGAATACGCCGGGAAGCAATTCGCCGGCAATTTTGTACATGTTGGGGATCATCAGGAGCAATCCCTGGGAAGCGGTAAAGGTCGTTGTAAGGACGCCAGCCTGCAGTGAGCCGTGAACGGCGCCGGCAGCACCTGCTTCCGATTGCATCTCCGCGACTTTCACCTCGTCACCAAAAATGTTTTTCCGTCCGAATGCAGCCCATTCATCCACATTCTCTGCCATGTTTGAAGAGGGAGTGATCGGGTAGATAGCTGCCACCTCGCTAAACATGTACGCCATGTGCGAAGCAGCCTGGTTCCCATCACAGGTCAAATAGTTTTTTGATTTTGAAGTGCTCATAGTATATTGAATATTAAATATTTAGGATCAGTGTTGTGAATTCCTTAACGAGTGCAAAGGTACCAATTCTTTTTGGGAAACACAATTATTTTACCCCTAAATCCCCTGTTAACCCCTAAATCCCCTGAAGGGGACTTGCTCTGCTTCGCAGTTACCCCTAAATCCCCTGAAGGGGACTTGCTCTGCTTCGCAGTTACCCCTAAATCCCCTGAAGGGGACTTACTCTGCTTCGCAGTTACCCCTAAATCCCCTGAAGGGGACTTACTCTGCTTCGCAGTTACCCCTAAATCCCCTTCAGGGGATTTAGGGGTTATCGCGAAGCGAATAGACGATCCCCTTCACCCACTCCGCCCACTCACTGTCGGTGCGGCTTCTATCGAAGGTGCTCCAGGGAATTGGTTCGCCGAAGGTGATGCGGATGGGTTTGTCTTTTTGCTTCACCATCTCGTCGACCAGGTAAAGCATCTCGATGTTGGCTTTGATGCCCAGTCGTTTCCGCCAGTTGGAGAGGTTGTAGAAGAAATTGGAATTTTGTCCGGAGATATGTACGGGGATCACATCGCGGTGGTACCTTCTGGCTTTGGTGATGAAGGTCTTTTTCCACTCCAGATCCCTGATCACCCCTCCTTTCTGCTTCCGGGACACGAGTCCGGCCGGAAAGTAAAGGATCACCTTGTCTGAAGCGAACGTTTCGTCGATGATCCTCACATTGTCGGTATTTTTCCCGTGCTTGTTGATGGGTATAAAGAGAGGCTGGAGTCCGGGCACATTCATCAGGATATCATTTACCGGAAATATCAGATCCCTGCGTATCCTCCCCACCGCCTGCATCAGCGCCATCCCATCAAGCCCGCCGAGAGGGTGGTTCGAGGCGATGATGTAGCGACCTGTGGTCAGATAACTGGATACTGGATCACTGGATGACTGGATCACTGGATCACCGGATTGATGATTACTGCCAACTGCCAACTGCCAACTGGGAACTGCCAACTGCCAACTGCCAACTGCCAACTGCCAACTGGGAACTGGAAACTGCCAACTGATTTCAGCTCCAAACTCCTTGAGGATCGCATCCACAAACTCGAGTCCTGTTTTGTCGCGGTTGCGGTAGATGTAGCCGTTGATGCCATCCTGGTGGGTGATGCGTTTCAGGTAACGGATGATAAAACCTGGGATAATCTTGAGCAGTGTGGGATTTTTGGAGGCTATCACCCGCTCGATATCGATCAGATTTTCGTGTATTTCAGTGATTTCTGGCATCGCGGCAGCAAAGATACAAACCTTTGTTTTGCGAATTCAGAAAATTGTTCTACTTTTGCACTCCTTTTATTATACCAACATACTGAAATATATTTGATCGAGATGGCCAATCACAAGAGTGCAAAAAAGAGAATCCGTTCCAACGACGCCAAACGCGAATCGAACCGCTATCACGGAAAAACCGTCCGTAACGCCGTAAAAGCGATCCGTACAAACGACAACCTGGAAGAGGTAGCCAAAGACCTTCCTTCCGTTGTTTCCAAGATCGACAAGCTGGCGAAAAAAGGGGTTATCCACAAGAACAAAGCGGCAAACCTGAAGTCGGGCCTGATGAAGAGGGTGAAGCCTGTGGCTGATAAAGCCTAAAGGCTGATGGAGGACTGAAAGTCCTGATGGAGCAGCAGAGCTGCTGATGGAGCACCTGCGGTGCTGATGGGGGCTCCGCCCGATCGAGGCCTGACGGCCTGATGAAATTCTTTCCGAAAATTTTTCTTTCATTCATTCGCTAATCGCTGTTGGCTTTTCGCAGTTCGCTTTATTCCTCAACAATCATACTTTCCATCAGCGCGAAGCGCTCCATCAGCGGCTTTGCCGCTCCATCAGCGCGAAGCGCTCCATCAGCCACGCTGTGGCAAATAAATAGTATCTTTATCCCATGAAACTCTTCCACGTCGCCTTCATTTGCTCCTCTCCCAACACGATCTCCTGCCCGAAAGACGGGAAACCGGAGTTTGCCTTTGTCGGGAGGTCAAATGTGGGGAAGTCGTCGCTGGTGAACATGCTCGTAAACCGACGGGGGGTTGCCAAAGTTTCGGGAACACCCGGAAAAACCAGATTGATCAACCATTTCCTGGTAGATGATACCTGGTACCTCGTGGACCTTCCGGGGTATGGGTATGCCAAAATATCGATCAAGGAGCGGCAGAAGATCAAGGAGATGATCGACAATTACATCCTCAGCCGGAAAGAGATGCGTTGCCTCTTCGTGCTCATCGACTCCAGGCTGGAACCACAGAAGCTCGACCTCGAATTCCTTTCTTTCCTGGGAGAAAACGAAATTCCTTTCTTTATCCTCTTCACCAAGGCCGACAAACTCTCCGCTGTTGAGATGCAGAAAAGCATCGCCCGCTACAAGAGAAAACTGAGCAGTCAGTGGGAAATAGTGCCAAACATCATTCCCACCTCCTCAAAAACCAAGGAAGGACGCGACATCCTTATCGGAATCATCGAAGAGGTGATGGAGGGAAAAATCTGACTGGGTACCAGATCGGGCGAAGCCCTCTATCAAACGTAGTTTCCATCGGGCGAAGCCCCCATCAGCACCGCAGGTGCTCCATCAGCGCGAAGCGCTCCATCAGCGCGAAGCGCTCCATCAGCGCGAAGCGCTCCATCAGCGCAACTCCACCAAAAGTTGATTCTTCACCACCACGTCTCCTTTCTTCACGTACACTTTTTTTACGGTTCCGTCGATGGAGGAGAGGATGTCGTTGTTCATTTTCATGGCTTTGAGGGAGAGGAGGGATTCGCCTTTCTTGATTTTTTCTTTCTCCTTCACGTTCACTTTCACGATCGTTCCGGGAATGAAGGCGTTGATCAGTTTCGGATTGGGCGGACTATAAGGCTTCCGGTCGTGGAACTTCCGGGTGAGGAGGGTCATGTATTCAGCGCCTTCGTAAGTAAATGCGTAGAGCTGCTCGTCGTTGTGCTCAACAGGCGGCTCAACTTCTGCCGATTTCTTTTCGCTTTTTTTCCGGCGAACTTTCATATGCGGTAATTGTTTAGGTTGTTGGTTGTCGAGGGGCGGGTTTGGAACCCGCCCTTACCAGTCCCCCCATTCCTCATTCCTCATTCCTCATTTCACCAGCAGTACAGTCGGGGCATGCCCCGACCCTACGTTAAAATGGCGGAACACCATGCTTCTTCTTCGGCCGGATCTCCTCTTTGTTTTGGGCGAGGCGGAGAGAGTGAATCAGGGTGTCGCGGGTATCGGAAGGAGAAATTACGGCATCTACATAACCATAAGCTGCTGCTACATAAGGATTTGCGAACTTCTGGCGATACTCTTCAATGAGCCTCTTGCGCGTTTCATCCGGATTGGCTGAGGCTTTGATCTCTGCCCTGAAGATGATGTTGGCTGCTCCTTCGGGGCCCATCACAGCAATCTCAGCCGTTGGCCAGGCAAAGACGAAGTCGGCACGCAAATGGTTGGAACACATCGCAATATACCCTCCTCCATAAGCTTTCCGCAGGATGACGGTCAGCTTGGGAACTGTGGCTTCCGAATAGGCATAAAGCACTTTGGCGCCGTGACGGATAACTCCCATATGTTCCTGGTCGATGCCGGGCAAATATCCCGGAAGGTCTACCAGTGTAACCAGTGGAATGTTGAAGGCATCGCAGTAGCGGATGAAGCGCGCCGCTTTGTCGGACGAATCCACATCGAGCACACCGGCCAGTACCATGGGCTGGTTGGCCACAAACCCCACGGTTTGGCCATCCAAACGACCATAGCCAATCACGATGTTCCGCGCCCAGTTCTGGTGCACTTCAAAAAATGCCGAATCGTCTGAAATCGCGCGAATGATGTTGCGTACATCATAGGATTGAAGCGGATCCGTTGGGAATATGCTGTCTATTTTATATTGGCGTGTCTTCGGGGCTTTTGTCGCAAAGGTTTCCGCCTTCTTTTCGTTGTTCCAGGGAATGTAGCTGATGAGCTCTTTGATCTGATCAAAACAATCCAGCTCGCTCTCGGCAAAGAAATGGGCATTTCCCGTCACTTCGGCATGTACCCTGGCACCGCCCAGCTCTTCCATCGAAATCTCCTCGCCAAGTACCGTTTTAATGACTTCCGGGCCCGTGATGAACATCTTGGATATCTTGTCCACCACGAAGACAAAGTCGGTAAGGGCTGGTGAGTAGACGGCTCCTCCGGCGCAAGGGCCGAGGATCACCGAAATCTGGGGAATTACTCCGGAAGCGATGGTATTGCGGAAAAAGATCTCTCCATAGCCCGCGAGAGAATTCACTCCCTCCTGGATCCGCGCGCCACCCGAATCGTTGATGCCGATCAGGGGCACCTTCATCTTCATCGCGTGGTCCATGATCTTGCATATCTTCTTGGCATGCATATACCCCAGGGAGCCACCGGCAACGGTAAAATCCTGGGCATAAATACATACCGGCCATCCGCTGATGGTTCCCGTGCCTGTGATGACACCGTCGCCCGGCAGGTATTTCTTATCCATATCGAAATCCTGGCCTGCATGCTTCACAAAGAGGTCGTATTCGTGGAACGTATCGGGATCGAGAAGCGAAAGAATACGCTCACGCGCCGTCAACTTGCCTGATTCGCGCTGCTTCTCCGTGGCTTTTTCACCGCCACCTTCGAACGCTTCGCTCATCCTCTTTTTCAGCTCATTTGTTTTCGCTCGTAAACTCATGATTTTTTCTTGAGAAAGGGAGCAAATATAAACGATTATTCCTTGAAAAGCTAATTTTGAGGCTGGACCTGATGGAGGCCTGCGGCCTGATGGAGGCTGTTTTGAACCGGGAAAAGAACGAGGGGCTAACGTCAAAACATATAGAGATGTATATATGTTAAAAATTCCTAATTCTTAATTCGTAATTCGTAATTAGAGCGAAGCGACCGTCACTCCCGCTCCTCCCCTCTCCAGGGCTTCATCCTGGTAACTCTTCACCTCTTTCCTCCCTTTGAGGTAGTTGCGGGTGACGTCGCGCAGGGCGCCGGTGCCTTTGCCATGCAAAATCCGAACCTCCCTGATGGAGAGAAGGGTGGCATCGTCGATGAAGCGCTGCAACTCCAGAAAAGCCTCATCTGCGCGTTTGCCGCGAAGATCGAGGGTCAACGTGAAGGAGTCCTGTTTGTCGGCAATGATACTGGTATAAGAGGGTTTCGGGTTTTGGGTTTCGAGTTTCGGGTTTTGGGTTTTGGGTCTCGGGTTGGTTGCCGCGTTTATGACCCCTCCCCGATCCTCCCCCTCGAGGGGATGGAGCAAGTCCCCTTTAGGGGATTTAGG
>JACZJJ010000073.1 GCA_014860625.1 Bacteroidales bacterium
CAGTATCCAGTATCCAGTATCCAGTATCCAGTATCCAGTATCCAGTATTTGTGTTCATTTCTTGTATCTTTGGCTTAAAATCGCCATAGATGACCTCCTACGAACAAATTTTTGAGAACAACAAACGTTGGATTGCAAAGAATAAAGCAACAGATAAGGAGTTTTTTGAGAAACTTTCAAAAGGACAGGATCCTGATTTTCTGTACATTGGATGCAGCGACAGCCGTGTTGCTACAGAGGAGTTGATGGGTGTGAAACCAGGGGAGGTTTTTGTCCACCGGAATATTGCCAATCTGGTATGCAACAACGACCTCAACGTGATGAGCATCATCAATTTCGCGATTCATCATTTGCAAGTAAAACATATCATTGTTTGCGGCCATTACGGCTGCGGTGGGGTAAAGGCTGCCATGCAAGCCCGCGATCTGGGCATACTGAATCCCTGGCTCAGGAACATCCGGGATGTTTACCGGCTACACAGGCAGGAACTCAATGCTATTGGAGACGAAGAACAAAGGTATAGGAGACTTATTGAACTGAATGTGGAAGAGCAGGCCCTCAACGTGATCAAGACGGCTGCGGTTCAGAAAACATATCTTTCCGATGGATACCCGTTGGTTCACGGATGGGTTTTCGACATAAAAACCGGAACCATTATCGATCTTAAGATCGATTTCCAGGAGAAACTGAAAGATATCCAGGAGATCTATAACTTAGGTGCCAGCGAATAACGAGAAGCGAAAAGCGAATAGCGAATAGCGAATAGCGAATAGCGATTAGGGATTGATTCAATGGGTATTTTAAACAAACTCGACCTCCGTGAAAAGACGGCATTTCGCCTCCACATGATCTATTCGGCTATTGAAGGGATTATTGTAGGCGTTCTGGCGCTAAATGAGTATGTTTTTATCCATAGCCTCAGGGGGTCCAATTACCAGCTTGCATTTTTATTCCAGTTCAGCACCATCCTGTTCATTTTTCTGGTTTTTCTCAATGAATTCAGAAAGCGAATCCGGAATAAGAAAGTGATGTTACGAGTCACAGGCTTAGTAACCCGTTTGCCGCTTGTCCTATTGATCATCATCCCTCGAAGTGATGCTGCCATGATCGGACACACAGGCTGGCATTACCTGTTCCTATTCGTGTTTCTGGTTTATTTTTCGGGTAACCTCATCATCTATCCGGCGATCAACGTGTTGTTGAAGACCAATTACAGGCATGATTATTTTGGGAAACTATACAGTTACGCCTCCTCCCTGAACAAAATTATCATGCTTATCATCACGTTTGGTTATGGACTGCTGCTTGATGCAGATAATTTTGCTTTCACCTATATCTTCCCCTTGATTGGTTTGCTGGGTGTTCTCTCCCTCTTTGTTTTGTCTGAAATGGATTATTCCAGGATTACCCAACAAACCGACTCCCTCCCTTTTCTGGCTTCAGTAAAAAAATCCTGGATGAGCATGGTGACAATCCTGAAGATCAATAAGCCCTACCGCCACTTCGAGATCGGTTTTATGTTTTATGGTTTTTCATTTATGATCTCCGTAACCATCATTAATATCTTCTTTCAGGACCAATTACACCTGAATTACTCCAGTGTTGCCTTTTATAAGAATGCCTATAACATTCTCGCCATCCTCCTGCTCCCGTTTTTTGGGAGGCTTCTCAGCCGGCTGGATCCCAGAAAGTTTGCCGCGATTACATTTGCAGCCCTTTTTGGTTATATCCTGTTTCTTTTGGTAACAGAGTATGTGCCCTGGCATGTCGAAATTTTTGGCATCGAGATCTACTACATGTTGTTAATATCCTTCGGGTTTTACGGAATCTTCGCAGCCACCATGGCATTGATCTGGTTTATCGGTTCGGCATATTTCTGCAAGCCTGAAGAAGCCGATGATTACCAGTCAATTCATTTATCCCTTACAGGGGTTCGATCATCATTTGCCCCACTGTTTGGCGTGTTTTTTTACGAATTACTTGGATTTACCGGCACTTTTCTGCTTACTCTCCTTGTATTGCTCATTGCCATGGGAATCATGCGATGGTCGTACCGACGCGATGACTTATTCAAAGGGCGGTATGAGAAAAACTGAAATTTCATTATCCCGCAACAAACCAATCAATATCAAACTATCTTTGCAACGTGAAAAATGTAAATAGAATTTTAGGTATAACTATTCTCGCTATGCTTTATTGCTTCGCGATAAGTGTGGTTTATAGTGATTACGTAAATGCAACTTTTACAAGCATCTCAAATTCAGGGACTGAACGATATGATGCACCAGTTATCTCAAACCTTTTTAGTTATACTTCGCAATATGAAAGTTCTGTTAAAACTTTCAATAATACCCCACCCTTTACTTTTAAAAATTCCTTAAACGGATTTTGGGCAAGCGTAAGAACCGCGCAAAAACTAATTACTACTGAGTTCACCCAATTTAATTCCGTCTCAAGAAACTTTCCGATTAAACTTCGGAAAGTAGACATAATTTTCCCATTCCAATACTTCTGGTAATTCATTTCAGTTAATAGTTGCCATTTTCGGCAAAGAATTGAATTTTCAGGTTTTGTGTTTTACAAAACCTGTCAGTTATTTCATAATTATTAAACTACATTAAAATGAATCTGGAAACAACCATAATAGGGGCTATTATGTTAGTCCTCTTTTTAGTGCCATTCGTATTTTTAAGCGGAAGCACAAAAAGTAAAGAAAAAAAGCTTTTACAATCATTATCCGGCATCGCAGGAAAATACAATTGTAAAGTAACTCAACACGAAATTAGCAGGGAACAGATTATCGGACTTGACGAATCAGCCAATTTCGTTTTCTTCTTCAAGAAAGTTAATGGGCAAGAAATAGTTCAACATATTAATCTTTCTGAAATTCAACAGTGCACGGTCATTAATTTGAACAGGACACTTAAGAACAAGAAAAGTAGTCAACAGATTATTGACAAGCTTGGGCTGAATTTCATTCCTGTGGATAAAAGCAAGCCGGAAACCTTGTTGGAGTTTTATACTTCGGAAAACAATCAACAATTAAACGGTGAGCTTGACCTTATTGAAAAGTGGGCAAAGATTGTAAACAACAAACTTAAATTGCGAAAAAGCTGAGTGACTGTTTGATGTAAAAACAATAATTTAGTAGCGGGTTAAAAGATGTTCACTTTTAACCCGCTTCTAAGTTAAACAACAAATAAACTTCTAAATATGAAAAACGTATTCCTCACACTCTTGTCGCAGGCATTAATCTTGGCCATTGTTGCCCAATCATATAATCCAACAGCAGATGATGCCGGAAATGTACGCCGTGGATCAAGCCAGAAAATTCCAGGAGAAAACCTCTGGTCTGAGGCAGGGAATCCCTGGGTCCCGGTAGGTCCTTTCGGCGGAGATGTCGTCGGGATGACCGTCGACCCGCAAAACACGATGAACCTTTATGCTGCTGCCGGCCTGCCGTTTGTCAGCAACAACGGAGGAGAAAGCTGGGAAATGCTGATTGCTCTTGCAGGAATCAGTTCAAACAATGTCAACTCCTTTGCTGCGCTGACTGATGGAACAATTTTCGGCACGGGATCATATACCTTTGGAAAGGTATTCCGGTCAACCAATGGCGGCACAGCCTGGCATACCCGGAATATTCCGGTGAACTCCAATGGACTGTGTCTTGCAACAGATCCCAACGATTCTTCAACGGTATACGTAGGGCTGGCATCCAATATCTCTTCCACCACCAATAAAGTTGTTGTGAAATCGTCGGACGCCGGAAATACATGGATTGCTTTTGACCTGACCTCAGTATTGCCGATTGGTTGGAATGTTATTGATATCTGCGTAGATCCCGATGACACCGAGAATATTTTCGCGGTGGCAAACAGCGGGCTCAGTGATGCCAGAATTGTTGCGACGTTTGATGGTGGAACTACCTGGGTGAGCCGTTCCACAAACCTCCCTTCCGGAATACCATACAACGCAGTTGCGATTGCCGGTACAAAGGTTTTCGTTGCCGGAGGTCAACTCTTCGGAAGCCAGTATATAGGTCTCTATCAGAGTGATGACTATGGCATCTCCTGGACAAACATCTCCGGAAACTTTCCCAACAAAGTGGCTAACGATATCCTCATCGATGAATCGGATGTAAACAATATGTATGTGGCAACCGAAGGCGATGGCATTTATTACTCGACTGATGGAGGGACCAGTTGGAATTTTGATGCAACCGGGGCAGGAGAGAACGGTGCAGCCCGATGCCTGGCAATGAAGCCGGGGGATCCGGATCAGTTGTACGCAGGATTTTTAAGTCTGGCTATGTGTCAAAGCAGTGATGCCGGATTAACGTGGGAATTTGCCAACAATGGTATCGCAACGCTCCAGGTAGACGATATCGAAATCAATCCACTGGATCCACAACAGGTTTTAGTGGGTTTTGAAGCTGAAAACTCGGGAGGATGCTACATCAGTGATGATGGCGGAGATACCTGGAGTCTTGCAACCGGACTGCCTGGTACACGTTTTTCACAGGTTACCTTCGGTTCAGACGGCACCATGTATGCATGGTCCAACGGTCCCACTACCGTCGCTCAGGAGGGATTGTACAAATCGTTTGATGGAGGCAATACATGGTTAAATACCGGTCCTTTTGTTGGCAGTTTGTTTGAGACACAAATATTCGCTCTCACCGTCTCACCAACAGATCCTAACCTGATAATCATCGGGGGAAACAACTTCGGGGTGAATGGCTGGGCCCCCGTTATCTGGATGAGTGTAAACGGAGGACAGGAGTGGACCAATACTTACATAGGCTCACCTGATGATTATTACAGTATCAGATTCCTTTTCATCGACCCGAACTCGAACGATCAGATTATTTATGCCGGGTATAAGTCTGAAGTACTGGGAGGCTTTCTGAAAAGCACGGATGGAGGCGTTACATGGACTGAAATCGGGACATCGATTCCGGTTACATATAAATGGGGAGGCGCCATTGTTTGCTGTCCGGATGACCCGGATAAACTCCTGGCCGGGTGCGGCGGTTACGGTAATGCGGGAACCATTTGTATTTCCCATGATGGAGGTTCCAGCTGGAGTATCACAAACCTTCATATGGGCTCGTACTCCAAAGTGTCGGATATTCTTATTCATCCACTCTATCCTGAAGTCGCCTATTGTGCTTCCACTCAAAATGCCGTTCAGATCTCGACGAATGGGGGGATGACCTGGACAACGGCAAGTGACGGCTTAGCTGCAACCAATATTACCGGCTTTTCAAATCCATATGTAACTGGTTCTTCCTGGTTTTGTTACGCATCTACATATACCAATAGCGCCTTCCGGACTGAATTGTTCGACCCCAATGTTGGACTCCCTGAGGACGTTTTGAATGCTGAGATGCATGTTTATCCGAACCCTTCGGATGGTCAGATCAATATCCAGCTTCCCAACGGTGCAGAGATGCAGACAGTGGAGGTGCTATCAGTTTCAGGTCAGCCATTGATGCGTTTCGATGCCGGGAATAGTAATCCATCCTTCTTCAGTAGTGCGATAGATTTACCCCAGGGGATCTATTTGCTGAAGGTCTGGTTACAGGATAGAATAGTCGTTGGGAAATTGATCATCCGGGACTAGTTACTAACATCCTGTGTAAAAGATAATTCTCGTAACCTTTGGTTATTTCAAAACGTATACTATATTTGTAACGGAGAAACCCTAACAAAATGAACCGATTTTTACCAAAAATCCTGGTTCTTATTTCATTAACCATTCTTTCTTTGCCACTTATGGCACAGGAGTACACACCTTTGGATATATCAGAGGGATCTACCTGGTCACATACCGAATGTGGTTTTAAGCCCAATTGGGGAGCAGTTTACAAATTCAAGATTTTTGGGGATACGCTAATTCATAACGAAACTTACAAGAAACTCTATTTTCAGGCGAAAAGGGGTGCAGGGATCTGTTCCACATGTAATTTTACATTTAACCGCGATTCTTCAACTCTTTTCGCATTTATACGACAGAGTATTCCGAAGCGAAAAGTCTATTTCATTTGTCCTTCCATCTCTGATAAAGAATGGCTTGGTTACGATTTTGATATTTCGAGCATCGGTCAAACTGTTACTGGTTTCAGTCTGATACTTACTGTTGATCCTGAAGGGCCGGCAGCTGGCATCTATGTATACCAGATGATTGTGGATGCAATTGATTCCATCTGTGTGAATGGGGAGTATGTTCGCCGATATTATTACGGACCCGGAAACGGGGGTAATATATACCACCTCGCCGAATATTGGGTTGAGGGGATTGGGAGCACACATGGTTTAATGGTACAAGGGTTCGGTGGTCCCGACTGGAATCATAGCCTCTATTGCTTTCACAACAAGGATGGTAGCGTTTATTATGATTACGATGCGATCCTTGATTGCATTGATAATACATCTCTTACCTGTGAGGAGGGATACGACTGCTCCCCCTATACCTCCATTGATCCGGGCAATTCAGAATCTGCAATCAACATCTATCCAAATCCGGCAAAAGACAAAATTTTCATCGAATCGAAGTCTCCTTCAGGAACTCTTACGCTTACCCTCTTTAATATGATGGGGCAGAAGAGCCTGACAAAGACAATCCGTTGGGCCAGTGAGCTTGAGCCAGTTAATATAGGTGAGCTGCCGCCAGGATTTTATTATCTTACACTTGAAGCAGAAGGATTCTTCTCGGGCTGCAAGATCATCAAAGAGTAGGTTGCTTAGTTCAATTTTTAACATTGATTTACATGTAATCTTAATCCCATGAAAAAACTGCTATCCATTATCCTTCTTGGAGGATTTATCATTCTTGTCCTTGGAAACTGCAAAAAGAAAGAAGAGCCACAACCAGATCAAGTGGTTAAATATACCGTGAGTTATAGTCTCCAACTCACTGGGGACTTCAAAGATCTGAAGATTGAATATTTTGAAACAGCCATGGCTAAAAAGGAAATTACTTCTCCTGCAGTTCCCTGGCAAGCTTCATTCACAAATTTTGTACCTGGTGATTCCGTTGCGATGCGCGTCACTTTTGTGGTTCCGGCTGGACCCTTTACCTACGACTGGACTTGGAATATATATGCCACTGGTGGAGTTGCTACCTTAGACTACGGTAATCACATGAAGGTTACAAGCTCAACAGCTGAAGATATGCCGGTTGTAATTAATACGTGGAAGGGTAAACTCCCTTAACCTGTGCACTTTTTCTATCTTTGCAAGCCAGAAACTGACTTGCATGTATAAGCAATCAAAACCAAAAGATCTTCATTGCTGCAACTGCTCAATGAAATCTCCGTTATTCCGCTACCTCCGGCCTGAAGAGCTGGAACTGGTGGATAAATCGCGCAGACGTGTCTATTTTAAATCGGGGGAGATCATTGCAAAACAAGGGGCGCCTTTGGCCCATGTCATAAGTTTTACTTCAGGGGTAGCGAAAGTATATATCCAGGGAGCCGGAAACAGGAACCTGATCCTGCAATTTATCAAACCGACTCAGTTTTTGGGAGGCCCTGGGATTTACATGGAAAATATTCACTATTTCTCTGTTTCGGCTGTCGTTGACTCTTCTGTATGTTTTATTGAGATCAATGTATTTAAAAAGATCATCAAAGAAAATGTGGACTTTGCTGAGGCCTTCATGAAAGAACTTAGCCGGAATGGCATCTTCAATTACGAGCGGTTTATCAGCCTGACACATAAAAATATGCCGGGTCGTATTGCCGACGGATTGATTTACCTCCATCATGAAATATTTAATGAGAATAACTTCAGGATCGAGATTCCCCGCCAGGACCTGGCCGACTTCACTGGTATGTCGAAAGACAGCGTGATACGAACACTCAAAGAGTTGGCAGAGGAAAAGACGATCGAACTGCAAGGCAATACGATCATCCTTACTGATTTGAAAAAGCTCGAACGAATCAGCGACCTCTCCTGATAATCAGTTGGCAGTCTGCAGTCTGCAGTTGGCAGTCTGCAGTTGCTACTTCCCTTCCGACATTTATCGTAAAAATCACGATATAGATCGGTTCAATACCGTATTATCCTTCTAATTATATGGTTTTCAAGATATGTAATAAGGTAATTTTGTTCGGACAATTCCAACCTGAAATTATGATGAAAAGAACATTTTACACGATAACTCTAGCCATGTTTATCGGTTTGGGAACACTCATGGCTCAATCGCATTCCAATATGGTAATCCAGTTTCAAACCCTTGGAAACTGTGCCATATGTAAAATCAGGATCGAAGCCAAATTAGCTCTTACTGAAGGAGTGATTGCGGCTGACTGGGATTACAACAATGACGTTACCACTGTGGAGTATGATGAGGAAGTAACCGATGCATTTCAGATCATGCACGCTGTTGCCGACACCGGACACGATACCGAATGGTATGCAGCCCCCGACAGCATGTATGCACTGCTTATCGGTTCCTGCTGTGAATATGAGAGAACGATTAACTATTCAAACGTTCAGATCGGCTATCTCAGCCTGATGGGTTTATGGGTCTATCCTGTCGGCATCACCGAAATCCGGGAACCGGTTTCCGTATCTCTCTATCCAACGATTGCGTCGGATGCCATTTCGGTCGAACTGAAAGGATCTATGCTTGATCAGAATGCTCTTCTGACAATCTATTCGATGAAGGGAACGAAGATGTGCGAGCATAACCTGGCTGCCAGTGAGGGGAATCGGATCGATGTGTCATCTATGGCTAATGGCCAATACCTGGCCGTTGTCTCAATCGGGAGTGAAATCTGTTCCAGAACAAAAATTATTATCACACACTAACTGTCGAACCTATGAAAGCAAATGTTTTCCTTACCCTGCTTGCGATAACCCTGGTTTCTCTGGCTGGTTGCAATAAAAAGAACAACCCTGCGCCTGATGCCAGCACAACGTTTCCTCAGTTCGTCAGCCTGACGGCAGATAAAGACAGCATCAAGGTTGGAGGTACTGATCCGGCCATCCTCACCTGCATGGCATCAGGAGGTAACATTAGCTACACCTGGGAGGTTGATCTGGGTGATATCTTCCCGCTGAATGAAGCGGGATCGCAGGTTCGGTTTTCTGCTTCGGAATGCTGCCTGGGCGAAAAGTACATCAAGTGCACAATATCTAATGATAAAGGCAGCATCATGGACACTGTGATGTTATATATATTCATACCATAATAGTATTCCTGTGATTTATTTCATTAAGTCACTGTTATTTGGCATCATAATTTGCATGGGATCCATGCAATCGTACAGTCAATGCTGTGCTGCCGGGAATCCCATCTCGGCCGATGGCTCCGCCAGCGGAACCGGTAAAAAGATGTTAGAGGTATCACTGCTGTATCAGCACAGCTATTCAAGTATCTATTACGAAGGACAGCATCGCTCTGACTACACCTACATCGATTATTCCTATTTCGATTTCTCCTCTTTAAGGCTCTCATATGGAATTACAAACAGATTAAAGGTTCGAGCTGAGATCGGTTACTTTTTCAGCAAAGCGCAATACTTTGATTTTGGCCCCGGAAATAACTATGACCGAAGAGCAAACGGGTTTGGTGACCTGATACTTGGAGTGCAATACAATGTATATCAGAATACTCCTCTTGAAATCGATATTTTTCCATCTTTTGATTTTACAATCCCTGTCGGGAAGTTCGATCAGATGAACGGCCCGGTTGTTCTCCCGATAGATATTCAACCCTCTTCAGGCAGCTTTAAGTACAACGCCGGATTGCTGCTCTCCAAACGGTTCAAGGCAGGAAAATTTGCGACATTCCTGAGTGGAAACATTGAGTTCTCTCAGCGGATAAATACCGAACGGACCAATTACAAATACGGAAACCTTTACAATGTTTCTCTCTATGGCTCTTATACCTTCCTGCGGAACTTTACTGCAGCTCTTCAGGTGCGTACCATGATAAGGGATCGGGCTTCCGGAAGCGACAAGGGGAAGATCAACGCAACGGGCGGTACTTATCTCTTCCTGACACCACAGGTCCGATACACCTTGCTCAAGTATTGGAGTCTTGGATTCCTTTTTGAGTATCCGATCTATAAATACGTTAACGGCACACAGCTCACCAACGATTATGCGTTCTCATTTCGCTTCTCAAGAACCATAAACTTCAATAAGAAAAAGCCGGCATTGTTTGACTTATAGCCTTTATCACGTATCACGTATCACGTATCACGTATCGCGAATACACCTGGTTCATTCCACAGCATTTTTAAAAGAGGCAAACTGGAATATGTCAGGATCCATCTTTCTGACGGTAAACCTGTGATGTCGCTGATGAGCATGAAGTCAATGGAAGAGCAACTTCCATCCCTGTTTGTGAGCTGTATAGGATGAAGTTTAAGGAATTCGTGGCGAAGAATTTTCTGAAGTAAGTTTTTCAACGATCCCCCGATCCCCGTCAAGAAGCACAAATTCACCATCAGTAAGGGATGATCTAGCCCCTTTCACACCAACCACTGCCGGGATGCCGTATTCCCGTGCCACTACGGCACCGTGTGAAAGAGGGCTTCCGATCTCGGTAACGAGACCAGATATGATACTGAAATAGGGAGTCCATCCGATATCGGTAAATGAGGCTACCATGATCTCTCCACGTTCCAGGTTATCGGCATCTTTGAGGGAATGAATAATCCGGACCCGTGCTTTGATTTTTCCACTGCTCACCGGAGTGCCGTGCAACTGACTCTCTTTGATCTCCAGGGGGATCGGATTTTCAATCGGCTCGGGGATCCCATAACATACCTCATCGAACTGAAGCAGATCGGTTTCGGGCAGTAGTTTTCTTCTGCGGTTCGCCTTTTCAAGTACAGACCGGTTGCCCGTGTCGATCAGCTTTCCGATCTCTTCGTGAGTCAGAAAATAGATCTGGTCTTCATCATCCAGCATCAGGGATCCAGGATCCAGCATCTTTGAAGCCAGCGCCCTATAGCCTTTCCTGAGCTCATTCACCATTTTGATAGACAACGCTTTCGAAATCTCCCGACGGGCTACAGCCGTTCTGGCAGTAGGTAGCAAGATTTTGAAAATAAATCGCTTATGTAATGGAAGTTTCTTTAAGGTCTGGCGAATCTCCTGCTTCACATCGACCGTTCGATGCCGCAGGTCGCCAAACCCGACTTTGGTTTGCAGAAGCTGGACGAGGTGTTCCTGGTTCTCTTCCCAGGGCTTCTCCCGAAGTTCGCTCTCACGCACACACCGATGGCCATGCCGGCTGATGAACTCCTGGTATATATCCCTGATCTCAGGTGGCGAATCGTGATGGATCAACGCAACAGCTTCTTTGGGAGTGAGTGATACAAACCTGTTTGAGAAATCCTCATGGTACCTGATCTGTTGGGCAAAGTATTCCAGGGATTTTACGGCATCGGCACTTTCAATATCAGGGATGTCGGAAAGAAGGATTGTTGCGATGTGATGGTCGTTTGCGTCAGGCAATCGTTTGTCGTCGGTCATGATCCCCATGAAAGCCGAGTAGAGAGAACCGGATTGCCCGGATGTAATCAGGTGATGACCAAACCCGACACTGACATCTTTCTTTCCATCGCCCAGTGCTTCCCACAGTTGCCTTAAAGGAAGGGTCGTGTCAATCCTGAATCCGCCTGCCAGTACCCTGAGTTTTTTCAGGTAACTGTTAGCCCTTATAACCGTTGAAGCTTGCTTGCCGAAATTGAATACCCGTTTCGCAATCGGTGCTTTTCTCTTTTCTTTTATCTCCGGATTGACCTGCACACTTAATGCCGACTGGATGTTCTCCGACTTGTTAAGCCAGATGTTTTCGGCGTATTCCATCATATGGGTCAGGTTCACAAAAAGCCGGTTGTAGAACATCTGGATATAACGATAATCCGAGCGGTTCTTCAGTTTGAAAGCTCCTCCTTTGTCGGCCAGCACACACATGCCGTAATCGATGGCATCAACAACCACAGAGTAGGTGAGGGGAGTGGTTACTCCAGGCATCATCTCCCCAATATTTCCCAGTGTCCAGATGTCGTCGCTGAAACCTTTAACCGTATCCAATTCATTGTAGTGAATGTCATTCAGGGTGGTAACCGGCCGGGCCTGAAGCCAGAACAATGCCCCGGATTCATCAATCGCCCACTCCATGTCAACCGGTTTGCAAAAATGCTGTTCCGCTTTTATAGCGCCTTCCATCAACTCCTTCAGTTGAGAGGATGTAAGAAGATGACCGTTGGAGCTGAAAACGGTTTCCAGATCTGATCCGCTTTTAAACAGCTCGTAATGGTGGGCATCTTTTTTACCTGCAACAAGCTCTTCTCCAAGCCCCAGCACCGCATTGATGATCACCTTGTCGCGACGGTGGGTAACCGGATCAGCCGTAAAGATCACCCCGGCACATGCGGCCGGAACCATATTCTGAACAATCACGGAGATTCGCAGATCGGCATCTGCAATACGACTTTGAGAGTATTGTTTCACCCGTTCGGAAGAGGCAGCGGTCACACAATTCCGGATCGCATGCAGGATCTCATCCTTGCCGCTCACGTTCAAAAATGATTCAAACTGACCGGCAAAGGAGGCGTCGTGCCCATCTTCGCTGACGGCGGAAGAGCGAACGGCCTTCGGCCCTTCTCCAAGTAGATCAATGTGTTTATTCAGAAGATCCGGGTCCAGATTATCCGGATCCGGATGAACGATAACAAAGGCTTCAGGCACAGGAAGCCCTATTTCTTTGAGTCGTTTAAGTCCAATGGCTTTCCCACCTACCGGCTCATTCCCGATCTCGCTAAGCGTTATTATATATGATCCAGCCGTTCTTCCCAAAATTCACTTTCCATTTTTCACTTTTCGCAACCTCCCTACCTCCCTACCTCCCTACCTCACAACTTATACCTGTCCGCGTGAAATCCAAACTCCACCATTCCCAATCCATCAACTCCGTCAAACTTATAGGTGCCGATTCCTTCCCTCATATGGTACTTGTCGTCGTGCAGATAGGGGAACTCACCATTCCTCCGGAATTCGAGCTTATGCTGCTTTCCACTTCTGGTATAGATATCAATGAAGCCATGGTTGGGAAGAAGCTGATTTTTTGAGATGGTTTCCAGGTCGGTACATTCAACAATGGCATCAGCAACGCCATCAGGACTAAAAATAAATCCGGCAGTCAGCCTTCCAAGGAATTGCCATTTGATGGTTGTGACCGTCCATCGGTAACCGTTGTCGGCTACGCCCGTGATCCAGTAGTGACGGTCCCAGGTGAGCCATGTTCGCGATCCGAAGGAATGATCGCGGGAGGCCATCATGTCCAGTTCATGGACGTTGCCATCGAGGGTGATGGTCCCCGTAAACCTGCCGGTTTGCTCGTAGTGAACCTGATGGGTATCTTTCATGTGGTGAAAGAACTCTTTGGTCCACTTTTCATTGGCAATGGCGCGGGCTATCATGCGCTGGTCGGAGCTTTTGGCAAAATCATAGACAGGATGTTCTCCGGTGAACAGGAGGTCAATCTTGCAATCATGAAGTTGTTTCAACTCATCAACAACGTTCCCTTCATAGGTAACGCGCCAGATTTTTCCAACCTCTACAGGTTCGTATTTCAGGCTTCCCTGCTGAAATCCTTCACCTTCAGGACCGGGATCCTCACGGATGCCAAAAAAGCCTAACCCCTTGAGGTAAAAGTCCAGCCAGTATTCATGCGGACGGGTCGTCCAGCGAAAAGCCATGCGGGTGATAAAGGCATTTCCCTGTTTGTCGCCTCCATAAAAATAGGAGCTGTCATTGGGGAATGGTTCGTTAGGGTCAACATGTTTCTGCTCCAGGACTTCGATGGGAAACTGCCGCTTTTTCGTGCGTTTCACCATTTGACGAGCTATCCAGTATTTGATCATAGTTTTCAGATTGGTGGCGCAAACTTATGAAAAAATGCCATAATTATCCACCATAGCGCATCATTGCCAGAATTTACTTCTTCATGTATTCATTTCGTAAGGAAAATAGCTGTATTTTTGCAAATTCTTTTAATAATATATATAAATATATTAAATGCAAAGTATTCGGAATATCGCGATCATCGCTCACGTTGACCACGGCAAAACAACATTGGTAGACAGGATGTTACATCAAACTCATCTCTTCCGGGAGAACCAGGAGATGCAGGATCTGATTCTCGACTCCAACGACCTTGAACGTGAACGAGGAATCACCATTCTGGCAAAAAATGTTTCAGTACGATATAAGGGAGTTAAAATCAATATTATAGATACTCCAGGTCACGCCGATTTCGGCGGAGAGGTGGAACGGGTTCTCAATATGGCAGATGGTGTGCTTATTCTGGTCGACGCATTTGAAGGTCCGATGCCACAAACCCGGTTTGTATTGCAAAAAGCGCTGGAACTGGGAAAAAAGCCGATTGTCGTTATCAATAAAGTGGACAAACCCAATTGTTCCCCCGATGAGGTTCATGAGGCGATGTTCGAATTGATGTTTAGTTTGGACGCCACCGAAGACCAGCTGAATTTTCCGACCATTTATGGCTCGTCAAAACAGGGATGGATGTCGGATGACTGGCGGAATCCTACAACGGATATTTATTACCTTCTTGATACAATTCTTGAGCATATTCCTGAGCCACAGCGAAACGAGGGCAACCTGCAACTCCAGATCAGCTCTCTCGATTACTCCTCCTATGTTGGACGGATTGCTGTAGGCCGCATTACAAGTGGATCGGCTAAAGCCGGAATGACGGTTTCTCTGGTGAAAAGTGATGGCAGCATAACCAAGTCGGTCATCAAAGAGCTCTATCTGTTTGAAGGGCTCGGAAAAGAGAAAGTGAAGTGGGAAGTTGGAGCTGGTGAGATCTGTGCGGTCCTTGGTCCTGAAAATTTCGATATCGGTGATACCATTGCCGACTCAATAAATCCGGTAGCCCTGAAGCCGATCTCTGTCGACGAACCTACGATGAGTATGGTTTTTACCATCAACAATTCACCTTTTGCAGGAAGAGACGGTACCTTTGTTACATCTCGCCACATCAGGGAGCGACTGTTTAAAGAGACTGAAAAGAATCTTGCCCTGCGGGTGGAAGAGACAGAAACCCCGGAGAAGTTTTTGGTTTATGGCCGTGGGGTGCTCCATCTTGCCATCCTGGTAGAGACCATGCGCCGCGAAGGGTATGAGTTTCAACTGGGACAACCTCAGGTGCTTACGAAACAGGTCAACGGCACTCTTATGGAGCCGGTTGAGAATCTCACCATCCAGGTGCCTGAACTCTTTTCGGGCAAAGTGATTGAACTGGCGACACGCCGCAGGGGTGAGATCGTTAACATAGAGAACAAACGTGACAGGGTAGTCATCGACTTCACTATTCCAGCCCGTGGATTGATCGGACTGCGGAATCCTATCCTTACAGCTACAGAAGGTGAAGCCATCATGGCTCACCGGTTTAAAAGTTATGAACCATGGAGAGGGGATATGGTTACACGCATCAACGGATCCCTGATTGCCATGGAAACCGGTATAGCGATAACCTATTCGATCGACAAGCTGCAGGACCGCGGTAAATTTTTCGTTCAACCAAATGATCCCATCTATGCAGGAATGGTGGTTGGGGAAAATACCCGTGGCGACGACATGCTGATCAATTTGACCAAAACCAAGAAATTATCCAATGTGCGTGCTTCCGGATCCGACGACAAAGCGGTGATTGTTCCGGCGATTAAATTCAGCCTGGAAGAGGCGATGGAGTATATTCAGGGAGATGAATATGTTGAGGTGACCCCAAAAACGATTCGGATTAGGAAGATCCTTCTTGATGAAAACGAGAGAAAACGCAGTAAGAAAGTCAGCTAGTGCTGAAGAGTGAAATAGAAGGTTGAGCCTTTCCCTACCTCGCTTTCGGCCCAGATGCGGCCATCATGCCTTTCAAGAATACGCCTTACAGTTGCCAGTCCGACTCCCGTTCCGGGAAAATCCTCATTGGAGTGAAAACGCTCAAATGGGTTAAACATCGTATCGGCTTTATCCATGTCAAACCCGGCACCATTGTCCTTGACAAAATAAACCGGTTCGCCTTCAACCTCGGTTTGCCCGAATTCTATCTCTGCTTGTGGATTCTTTCCCGAATATTTCCAGGCGTTACCCAATAGATTATCCAATACAACACCCATGAGATTTTTATCGGCATATCCTGAAATTCCTTCCGGAATTTTTACAAGTACTTTACGCAGAGGATCTCTTTGACGAATGAGTTGCATGGTCTGATTGGCCACATCACTCATGTTAACCTGGTCCTTCTCTATGATTGCCCGTCCGGAACGAGAAAATTTTAACAGGTCGTCAATCAGCTGGGACATATTTCTTGAAGCGACAAGAATGGTGTCCAAAAATCCAACTGCTTCAGATTCCAGTTTCCCAGTGTAATCTTCGAGCATCAGTTGTGTATAGCCGTGGATTGTATGAAGCGGTGATCGCAGATCGTGAGATACTGTGTATGAAAAGGCTTCCAATTCACGGTTTGCTGCGGTCAGGTTTTCGTTCAGTGCCTGAAGCTGTTCCTGGGCAAGGATCAATTCGTCGTTACGCTGAACAGCGGCTTCATAGACAGAAAGCAAGAGGTCGAGAATCTGTTTTTTGTCGGAGTTAATGGCATATTTATTTCCGCGGAAAACAATTTCAAGGACCATCTCTCCGCCTCCTGATTTCCTGATCTCGCGGTTTGCAAGCAGGTAGTTGATCCGGGAGAGGAGATATTTCTCTTCATATGGCTTGGTGATGAAGTTATCTGCTCCTGCCTGAAGGCCTTTGATGATATCAAGCGGATCCCTGAGAGAGGTGAGAAGGATGATGGGAATATCCTTCAAATCGGGATTCTCTTTCAGTTTCTTGCAGAATTCGTAGCCATCCATACCAGGCATAACGATGTCGCTGATTATCAGTATCGGGGGGGTGGAAACTGCAGCTTCATAAGCCTCTGTTGCCGTATAGAAAACCTGGTTGTTCAAGTTGTTCCCGTCAAGAAAATGTTTCAGCCGTTTCGCCTGAACCACAGAATCTTCAACAGCCATGATGTAACTGTCGCCCAATGTAATGTTGTATCCGCTATTCATAATAGGTTAAAGTTAATGTAACGACGTGATTTGATTCAATATTGCCTGTACCATTTGTTCAGGAGGAAGAACCCTGCATGATGCCCGCAACCTGACAGCCTCTCCCGGCATCCCATAAACAAGGGAAGTTGCTTCGTTCTGAACAATCGTGTATGCTCCCAACTCTTTCAGGTTCTTTAACTCTCCGGCTCCATCCTGACCCATTCCCGAAAGAAGTATGGCAGTAGCTTTGTTCCCGTACACCAATGCCACTGACCGGAAAAGAAAGCTAACTGCCGGACGTAATCCATGTTCGGGAGAAGCAGATGAGATAGAGGCTATTCCCTCTTTTTTAACACCGAGATGATGATCGCCACTCGCAAGATAAATATGTCCGGGTAAAAGGGCCTCACCATCCTTAGGTATGACAACTGGGATTTTTGACAGGCTACAGAGCCAATGTGCAAAACCTTCTGCAAAACCTTTGTCAATATGCTGAACAATAAGTATTGGAGCCGGAAAGTTGGGGGGCAGAGATCTTATGATGATTTGCAGAGCGGCCGGCCCACCCGCCGAGGCTCCAATGGCTACAATTCTGCTGTCCGTTCTTTTCCGCTCATCGGTATGGTTAGGTTCATCACATTCCTGGGTTTTGTCCAACTTTTGAACAGGCCTTGATTCACCCCCATGCCGTCTTATGACCCGTACTTCCGACAATGATTTTAATGTAGTACGGTATATCTTCCCATGCTTTAGAAAATCGGGGTGTCCGGGACCGATGGGTCGGGGAAGAATCGTTAAGGCCCCTGCTTCCAATGCCTTGAATGATAACTGGGTCTCACTGGGATTGTATGTAGTGGATACGATTACAATGGGAACCGGATAGGTCGACATGATCTGTCTGGTAGCTTCAAACCCATTCATTACCGGCATGTGGATATCCATGCTGATGACATCTGGTTTCTCTTTCTCAACAAACGCAACCGCTTCAGATCCATTGGAGACGATCCCTGCAATTTCAAATTGCGGGTCCTCAAGAAGTAAAAGTTTCAGGAGATTCCGTGCAGTAACGGAATCATCCACTATAAGTACCCTGATTTTCTCCTTCTGACTCATTATATTAAACGGTGAATGGTTTCAACCAGGTTGTTTTGCTCAAAACTGCTTTTGTTGATGTATGCGTTGGCTCCGGCATTCATGCCTCGTTGTCTGTCGTCAGCCGACTCCAGGGCTGTTACTAGAATGACCGGAAGTTCACTGAGTTTATTGTCTTCCCTGATACGGGCAGTAAGCTCAAACCCATTCAATCGGGGCATCTCCACGTCTGAAACCAGAAGGTCAAACCACTGCTTTTTCAATAGTTGTAAGGCTTCCTGGCCGTCAACAGCAGTTTGAACCACATATCCTGCTGTTTCGAGGATGTTACGTATCAACGACCTGGCAGTGATGGAATCTTCCGCAACCAGTATCGATTGCACCTTTGTCTCTTCAGGCGCCATGCGTTCGATCAGCAGTTTGGCTGAGGAACCGGATGATGATTGTGCCGCCGATTCAAAAAGTTCAGGAACATTAAGTACCGGTACAATCTTTCCGCTACCCAGGATTGTTACCCCGGAAATGTTACGCACTTTCCCTAGGATGGGGGCGATGTCTTTTACGATTCCTTCCTGCTCGCCCATCACTTCATCTATCACAAACGCAATGCGTCTGAGTGAAGCACCCATAACCAGAGCGGGATATGTTGGGTCGACCTCTTTTTTTGATTTTCTGTACGGTATACCAAGGACATCCGTCATATATACCAATCCAACCATCTGACCGCCAAGAGAAATAGAGGGAGCTCCTTCAACTGTCTTGATATCCTCGGGTTTGATGCTGATTGCCGAGTCTACCGAGTTGGTAGGTATGATGAAAAGCTGATCCTGCACTCTGACCGGAATTCCTTGGAAGGTAGAGAGGGTGAGCGGTACCAGGATGGTAAAGGTTGTCCCTTTTCCCGGAGTGGAATCTACAGATATGGAACCGCCAAGTTTGACTACTTTCTCGGATACAATGGCCATCCCCAGTCCTCTCCCCGAAAGATCGGTGATGAAAGGGCTCGTGGAGATACCGGACCGAAAGATCAGGGAAAAAATCTCCTGCTCTGTTAGTTTCCCTGATGCCTCTTCTGAAATAAGCCCGTTTTTAATGGCGGAAGCAAGAACTTTCTCCTTCCGGATGCCGGCTCCATCATCGCTAACCAGGATCATCACCTGCTGGTTGGTCTCCTGGATGATAAAGATAGACAAAGATCCTTTTGCCGGTTTTCCGTTTTTTATTCTCTCTTCGGGGGTTTCCAATCCATGATCAATACAATTCCTGATCAGGTGGATGAGCGGGTCTTTGATCTCTTCAAGGATCCTTCTGTCGATCTCTGTTTCCTTTCCCAGGATGTTGAACGCGATCTCTTTTTTCTGCTCATGAGAGAGGTCTCTCACCAGTTTTGGCATCATGTCAAGAACCGTAGAAAACGGATAGAGGAGAGTAGTTTTGATATTCACCAGCAAGTTGTCGATCATGCGTGAAAACGAGCGCTGAAACTGGCTAATATCGTTGTAGAGCTTGTATAACCGCTCATCGGAAGAATGAATGTCTCTCAGGTCGCTGATGTGAGCGTTGAGGGTTGCTTTTGCCGAGATCAGCTCTTCGGTCTGGTTCAGGAGGTCGTTCAGCTTTTTGGTCGGAATCCTTACACTTCCCGAGTCGATAGATTTCTCCGCAACGGGGATTCCCGGTTTAGGACCATGTTGGATTTCCGGCTCGGTTTCATCAGATTTGAACGTTGGGGGAGTAGGTAGTCCGACGGATGTAGGTCGAACAGACATGGTGCATTTCTCCAGTCGTCGTTGTAGATTCTTGATGGCTTCGGACCGGATCGACTTCTCTTTCAACTCAACTTCCGACAGCATTACCTGCAGGGTATCTGCTACTTTATGGAAAACATCGAATATCTCCTGAGAGAGGGATATCTTCTGCTCTTTTAACAGGTGAAACACGCTCTCCGCACTCTGGCATAACCGCTCAACATCAAGAAGGTTCACCGCCCGGGCCGCTCCCTTTAAACTATGGAGTTCACGGAATGTAGTTTCAATCAGGGATTGGCTGGTTTCAGACAGTGGATTCTGCTCCAGTTCGATCAGCCCGTTGATGATGGCCTGATGATGCTCGGCAGCCTCAATCTTGAAATCACCCAGAAGTTCCTTCAGAAACGCTTCCTGTTTACTGTCCATTATACCTGTTATACGTTAAACTTTCTGGTGGTCACTTTAAACGTTTCACTCAATTTGGCAAGATTCGTTGCCACCGTTTGCGTTTGACGTGTTCCAATAACATTTTGTTCGCTGGCCTGCTTGATATTCTCCATGGCAGGCACAATCTGATCCATACCGGCCATCTGTTCATTGGTGGAGGATGATATCTGGAGTGCCGACTGGGCAGCCTCTTCAACAGTCTCTGCCAGCAATTCGATCACCTCTCCGCTTTCATTGGCAAGGGCGCTTCCACTTTCCACTGCTTTGCTGCCCTGTTCTGTTGCCATTACGGCATGACTTACTGATTTCTGCACTTCGTTCAAAATATCTTTAACCTGTGATGTCGATTTTTTTGATTGCTCTGCCAGGCTACGGATCTCCTGCGCAACCACGGCAAATCCGCGGCCTTGCTCTCCTGCCTTTGCTGCTTCGATGGCCGCATTCACAGCCAGAAGGTTTGACTGATCGGCTAAGTCGGTGACAGTTGTCGTGATATCTCCGATCACCCTGCTCTGGTCCGCAAGCTGGATGATACTCGCAGCAATCAGATCCATCTGAGCTTTGATCCTCTCCATCCCTTCAATGGTCTTCATCACAGCTGCTTTTCCATTTTCTGCCACATCCGATGCTTTTTGCGAGTTCTCAAGAACTTTGATTGCTTTTTTGTTCGCCAGCTGTGAGGTTTGGCGAACCTCTTCAATCGTGGTGGTTGTCTCGGCAACCGATGTGGCGGTCTCGGTAGCTCCGGTAGACACCTCTGTAGCAGTCGTAAGGATTTCATTGGCTGTTACTTCAAGGATACTGATGCCCTCATTGATCTCCTTGTTCAGACTACGGATAACCCATCGTGCCCAGGCAACCATGAGTCCCACAACAAGGATCGAGATGCCTCCCGGAATCCAGATCAGGGTTCTGGCCCTTATACTGACATTGGTTGCTTCAATGGTTAACTGCTGGGTAATGCCTATAAGATCGCCCTGAATTTCCTCAATGTTACTGAGAAGTGTCTCAAATAATGGAATCTGAGTTGTGGTGGTTAGGAATTCCGCATCATCGTGTTTCCCCTCTTTCAACAACATAAACTGTCTCTCCCTGTTTTGTCGGTAGTCTGTGAAAAGGGCTTCAACTTCTTTATACTTCGTAAGGGTCTCAGGATAGATCAACAGCAACTGCTCCATGTTCCCGTGAAATGTGGTTATTTTATCGGCCTGCGAACGAATCTTTGTCTCGAGCTCCAACCGAAGAACAGGATCGCTCGTCATCACCATCTGCAGGGCGAGGGAGTGATTGATCGTCTGATTCAATTTCATCTCTGTGAGCAGATTGGATATCTGATGCGATTGTTCAATCTTTGAATTAATTTTATCGATACGTTGGGTCCCGGCAATCCCTGCCATAATCACGATAATTACGCAGGCCAGGATGGTCCCTGCCCCAAGATACAATTGAGCCCGTGTACTGATGATAAATCCAGATTTCATGATTGTCTCTCCTTTATTTATAGATGCTTTATTTATAAATGAACAGATTGTTATTTTCGATTTGTCAATGAAGCCTGAAGCTTGTTTATCAAGCTGTTGCCATCAAGGACTATCAGGGCATCCTCTGTTACTCCAAGCAGGTGCTCAATGCCAACCCCATGGAGGTTGGAAGGAGAAGGTTTGATTGAAGCCTCAGCGATCCATTGTGTAGGAAGGATGGCATCTGTCATGATAGCAACTTCATAGGTCTCTTCACGGAGGATGATGGCTTTTGTGGAAGCAATCAATCCCTCCTCTTTAAGCGAATAGAATTTTTTCAGGTTCACCACAGGAATGATTCTTCCTCTCACATTCATAACTCCATTCAGGTATTCGGGCATGCCCGGTATCGGGGTCATCTCCTGAATGTTCAGTGCTTCAGTAATATATGATGTCTCGATCGCATAATGCTCGCCGGAAAGAAGAAATACCAGCATCTCTTTCCTGGTTCCCGCATCTGAGAATTGGTCCTGATCCTGAATCGCCAGTTCCCGTGCCCTGAATTTCAATAATTCCTCTTCGTCAAGCATCCTCGGTGGTGTTGATTGGTTTTAACAAACTTCTCAGCTGACCTGCTGTCATCCCTTCCGTGCCAGGGAGGGAATCCTCATCCTGAAACTGATGAAGGAGTTGCACAACATTCTGCAGGTGTTTTCTGGCTTGTTTCTCTTTGCCATTCCGGTTACAGATAGTGGCCATTTGAAAATGGGAAAGCAGGTGATCCGGGGCCAGGTAAAGAGCCTTCTTCAGCTGACGCTCAGCTTCCATAAATTCTCCCATCTCGATATGGATCATTCCTAAAAGATAGTATGCTTCTGGATTGGAAGGGTCTTTTGCAACAGACTTTTCTGCCCACTCTGATGCCAGGATGAAATTTCCTTTGTTGGCGAAACCAATAGCCAGCTCAAGTGGATGTGGTTCCTGATTATCAGATTGTTTTGCTGGAGGAATGAGTGAGGTCCGGTTAACCGGAGCAGCAGGTTGGTTTGGCCGGCCGAGATGCAATTTGGAAGATGCAGCGGAAGACAATCCGGATGTTTTTCCTTTTGCTGTAATCTTCAGACTCTTTTTAGGCTCCACCGGTTTGTCGCTCTTTTGGTACAAAAAGGAATTCCGGAAGTTCACTTTGCGGAAAAGGTGGAATATTTCGTCCGAAAGTTCTACCTGGCTTGTGACGAGCCATCCGTTCTCGCTAAGTGAGTTGTAGAACTTTCTGCTAACGGCGGTGGCTGTCTCCGTTGAGAAGTACATCAACACATTCCTGCAGAATATCACATCCATTGAATGCGTGTTGTTCCTGTCTGACGGAAAGGGGTCCTCTACCAGGTTAAGCGGCAGGAACATGACCCTGTTTCGTATCTCCTCTGAAATTTCAAATTCTCTTCCCATAGGGGTGAAATGCTTTTTCTTCATTTCAACAGGGGTTTCCCTGAACGACCAGGGAGTATATCTTCCTTTGGTCGCTTTTGCCAGAAATCTCCTGTTGATGTCTGTTGCAAGAATCGAAATATTCCAGGAGGAAATGTGAGGGATGGTGTCGCAAAGCATCATGGCGAGGGTGTATGGTTCCTCCCCTGAACAACAACCTGCACTCCAGATCCGGATGGAACGGGAGGTATGTTCTCTCTCTTTCACCAGGGATGGGATGATCATCTCCCTAAACGCTGAAAGGATCTGTTCTTCCCTGAAAAAATAGGTTTCTCCGATCGTAAGTTTTTCGGCAAGGATATCGAGTTGCCTGGGTGTGAGTTTCTGTTCTATCAGTAATGAGATAAAAGTGACACCGTCTTCCTCAAACCCTAGCTCCTTGGCTGCCAGGCTGATCCCTGCAGAGAGATCGTTGTACCTGTTTTCCGGAAAGTGAAGTCCCAGTTTCTCGGATACTACCTTGCTCACTTGAGCTATTCGTGCGAGGTTAACCATTTGATTTCACCTTCTTCGTGGTTCTCTTCAAAACGTTCACAAGTGCTGTCTCTTCCGAAACGGAGAGAAACTTCTCAGGATCATAAATCAGGATAAGGCCGTCATTGCAACGCGTAATTCCTTCTGCGTCAACCGATGCTGGGTATACCCCCGAAGTAGCGACCAATCCCGGGTTTTTTCGGATCACCTCCTGAATGGCATCCACTGTGATTGCCATCTTGCGTTTTGAAGTTTGAATGATCATCAGCCTGTCGGAAGAGCCAATGGGACGATCAGTAAATCCCAACCGTTTTCTGAGATTCAAGACAGGAATAATATCACCGTGGTAGTCGATAATCCCTAGAATGGTTTTGGGCGCTTTCCCAAGAGGCGTAACAGCAACGGCTCTTACAATACGTTCAACATAGCTGATAGGAATGGCCAACAATTGATTGTCAATGGTAAAAGAGACCAGTTGTGTCGTTGAATCAATCATGGTTTTCAGCGAATAAGGAAGCGACCCACTAAATGTACGTACAATATTCTACGAAAAACCAGAAAAGTAGTTTCAAATAAAAGAAAGATGGCTTTGCTAGTTCGCTACCTTCTCTACCAGATCTGCCATCCGGCACGAGTATCCAAACTCATTGTCGTACCAGGAGATGATTTTCAGGAAATTTCCGCCGATCAGTTTGGTCATGCCCGAATCGTAGATGGAAGAGTGTGTGTTCCCAACAATATCAATGCTGACCAACGGATCTGTAAGGTACTCAAGGATGCCTTTCATCGCTCCGTCAGCGGCCGATTTCATCGCGGCATTGACCTCCTCAATGGTTACATTTCTGGCAAGTTCACAGGTGAGGTCTACCATCGAACCATCGGGAGTAGGAACGCGCACGGCGAATCCGTCGAGCTTACCTTCCAGTTCAGGGATCACCAGGCCGATCGCCTTGGCGGCACCTGTCTTGGTAGGAATCATCGACATGGCAGCTGCACGGGCACGTCTCAGGTCTTTATGCGGTGCATCCAGGATAATCTGGTCGTTGGTGTATGAGTGGATGGTATTCATCAACCCTCTCACCAGGCCGAAATTGTCGTTCAATACTTTCGCAACAGGAGCAAGGCAATTGGTAGTGCAGGATGCATTCGAGATAAACTTCATGTCGGGGGTGATCAGGTTGTCGTTGACGCCAAGGACTACAGTGAGGTCAACATCCTGAGGATTGTCGGCCGGTACTGACAAGATGACCTTTTTTGCCCCGGCAGAGATGTGTTTTCCCATCTTCTCACGGTTTCTGAAGATACCGGTTGATTCAATGACCACCTCAACGCCGAGTTCTCTCCAGGGGAGGTTGGCCGGGTCGCGTTCAGCCATCACCTTCAGCTTTTTTCCATTCACAACAAGGAATTCACCCTCAACAAGGACGGTCCCCGGGAATTTACCGTGTACGGAATCATATTTCAGCAGGTGAGCCAGTGTTTCGGCATCCGTGAGGTCGTTAATGGCGACAACCTCCACATTGGGTTTGGTAAGCAGCGCCCTGTAAGTGAGCCGCCCGATCCGTCCAAATCCGTTTATTCCAACTTTAATCTTACCCATTTGTATTGATTTTATTGCGTTTTACAAAAACTTCTCTAGAGTTAGCAAAATTACTGATTTATCTGTTCTCGGAAAAATATTCGGCCTTTTTTTGAATTCGGTGTGAAAATAGGTAGATTCGCATGATTAACCTATGAAGAAGATCTACATTATATCAGATGGAACTGGCCGAACGGCAGAGCAAACTCTGATGGCGGCACTCACGCAGTTTCCAACAGCTACCGTGGAAATTGTTCTGAAACCAGATGTTCGTTCTGAGTCGCAGCTTGAACCGCTTATTGCTGAAGTGAAAAAGGAGGGAGGTATGGTGGTGCACACGCTGGTTTCACAATCATTGCGGGACAGCCTGGTAAGGATTACACGAATTCACAACATTGACGCCATCGATCTGATGGGCCCTCTTCTGGGCCGGCTTTCTCTCTACTTTGCCAACATCCCGTCGCAGGAACCCGGACTCTTTTTTAATCTGAATAAGGAGTACTTCAGGCGGATCGATTCCATGCAGTTTGCGTTCAACCACGATGATGGCCAGCGCTACTATGAATATGACCGAGCTGAGATTGTACTGGTTGGCGTTTCAAGAACATTCAAGACACCTCTCTCCATCTACCTGGCGTTCAAAGGCTGGTTTGTTGCAAATTACCCGGTAATTCTGGGGGTGGATCCTCCTGAAATCCTGTCACACTTACCTCTTGGAAGGGTATTCGGCCTCACCACCGAGGCGTCCGATCTCTCTACATTGCGTTCAGTCAGGCAGCACTACCTGGGAGGAGGCGGAGGCGACTATGCTTCGATGGATTATGTGAAAAAGGAGCTCAACTACGCCAGTAAAATTTTTGCTGAACAGGAATGGCCTGTGGTAACTGTTACCTCCAAGCCCATCGAAGAGATTGCTTCCGAGATTCTGGCAATCAAGCGCCGAATTATGCCCGCCTCCTGATTCAACTTTCCGAAAAAGGTTTAACTTTGCACGAACCTCCAAAGCAGTTTTTTATCCATGTCGAAAACCAAGTTTATCTTTGTCACCGGTGGTGTTACTTCCTCGCTGGGAAAAGGTATTATCTCCTCTTCCATAGCCAAACTTTTAGTGGCCCGTGGCTTCACGGTGACCATCCAAAAGCTGGACCCATACATCAACATCGATCCCGGGACCTTGAACCCTTACGAACATGGTGAATGCTACGTAACCGACGATGGCGCGGAGACCGATCTCGACCTGGGCCATTATGAGAGGTACACAAATGTGCCTACCTCACAGGCAAACAATATTACTACAGGGGTGGTTTACCAGTCGGTGATTTCCAGGGAACGAAAAGGAGGATACCTGGGAGAGACCGTGCAGGTAATCCCTCATATCACGGATGAAATTAAACGCCGGATCAAGCTTCTGGCGAATCGGGATAATCTCGATTTTCTGATCACGGAAATTGGCGGTACCGTTGGCGACATTGAATCCCTGCCATTTATTGAAGCAGTACGTCAGATGCGCTGGGAACTGGGCAATTCAAGTGTTGTCGTGCATCTTACTCTGATTCCATACCTGGCTGCCGCCGGAGAGCTGAAAACGAAGCCTACACAGCACTCTGTCAAGCTTTTACAGGAGCAGGGAGTACAGCCCGACATCATTGTTTGCCGGACTGACAGAAGCCTCAACGAGGGGGTTCGGAATAAAATCGCTCTTTTCTGTAACGTAAGCCCTACATCAGTTATCGAATGCATCGATGCCGAGACTATCTATGATGTGCCTATCCTGATGAAGAAAGAGAACCTTGATCTTGAAATATTGCGAAAGGTAGATGTTCAAACAGAAGGGGAACCCGATCTTGAAGCCTGGGAAAAATTCCTTCATACCTTAAAGAATCCTACCAGAAACGTAAACATTGGCCTGGTCGGGAAATACGTGGAGCTGAAGGATGCCTATAAAAGCATCAACGAATCGTTTATCCATGCCGGAGTTGCGAACGAATGCAAGGTTGAGGTCAGATCCATCCAGTCGGAGTATATTGACGAAACCAACGTAAAGGAAAAACTTAATGGACTCGATGGTATTCTGGTAGCCCCGGGGTTTGGAGAACGGGGAATAGAAGGAAAGATTATTTCAATAAGGTATGCTCGCGAAAATAACATTCCCTTCCTCGGGATCTGTCTGGGGATGCAATGCGCTGTGATAGAATTTGGCCGGAATATACTTGACCTGAAAGGTGCTCATTCCACTGAGTTCAATACCTCCACCCCTTATCCTGTGATCGACATGATGGAGGCGCAGAAGAAGATTTCCGGACTTGGAGGTACCATGAGATTAGGCGCCTATCCCTGTCATCTGACTAAAGGATCACATGTGGCCGACATTTTTGGAACTGAAGATATCGCCGAACGTCACCGTCACCGTTATGAATTTAATAATGAATACAGAGAAGCATATTCGCAGGCGGGTATGATACCGGTTGGACTCAATGAAAAGGATAATCTTGTGGAGATCATTGAGTTGGAGGGCCACCCCTGGTTTATTGGTGTGCAGTTTCATCCCGAATACCGGAGTACTGTTGCCAATCCGCATCCCCTCTTTGTCAGTTTTGTTAAAGCTGCTCTTGATCATGCCGCCAGAACTAATTAATTCAGAAATATGAACAAAAACACGATCATCGGGCTTGTCCTGATTTTTGGAATTTTTATTGTCTACTCCTATTTCATGTCACCTTCAAAGGAGGAGTTGGCCCGCAAGCAACATAGAGCCGATTCTGTGGCCCTCGTAATGAAAGAACGAAGCGATTCGCTTGCTGTGGTTGAGGCCAGCCGTATCGCTCTTGAAGAACTGAAGCAGGCTCAGCAACTGGAAAAGGAAGGTGTGGTTATCGATAGCACTGAGATGGTCAAACTGGAACTTAATGATCAGTTGGGCCGCTTTGCCAATGCTGCTTTTGGAGAGGATAAATACTATACAGTGGAAACGGATTTGCTCAAACTTCGGATCAATTCGAAAGGGGGGAGGCTTGAGAATATAGAGTTGAAAAATTACAAAACATGGGAAGGTAATCCTACCATCCTGATGAACTCTGACTCCCTCGAGTTTGGCTTCTCTTTCTTTTCCGGAAACAGGTTGATCAATACGGAGCAATTGTATTTTCAGCCTTTTTGGACAGAGATTGATCAGCAGGGCAGCGACTCAATCTACATTTCAGGAAAAGATTCAATCCGGTTTGCCATGCGCCTTTACCCCAATTCGGGGGAGGCAGGATATGACCAGAGTAAATATATTGAATACCTCTTTACTTTTTACGGTGATAAATATATGGTTGGCTATCAGCTCAATTTTCACGGAATGGCTGAAGTGATGGACGCCTCTACCAATTACATTATTC
>JACZJJ010000074.1 GCA_014860625.1 Bacteroidales bacterium
GAATAGGGATCGGCTTTCAGGATAGAGAGATGGCGAATGGCTTCGTACATCCGGTGGTCCCATGCCGAAGCAAACGCCTTGCTGCCTATTTCGCCAAAACGCTTCAGGTAGCCGGCATAGAGCGGATCTGCAATGATGGGCGCATGTCCGGCTGCTTCGTGAATGATATCCGGAGCCGAGGTGTAGCCGATCTGGTCGACCGGCCGGATATCGGCAGCGATGACCAGTACGTTGTAAGCCTGGAACTCCATAAAAGCGGACGGAGGGATGAAGCCATCCACCGCAACGGCAGCCCATCCGATCTCCCTGAGGATCCGGTTCATGCCATACATGTGGGGAATCGTATCGATGCTGATGCCGGTTTTACGCAATCCTTCCAGGTACGACCCGTGAGCTGCCTTGCCCAGAAAATCGACATTCTGCCTCATGACATAGCGCCACACCGCATGATCCTGAGCCGTGTAACTGTTGTACGGCTGATCGATTACCAGGCTCAGCAGGTGCTTCGGCAATCTTTCAAGAATTTCGTTCATCTCCATCATTTCGCTGTTTGCTGTTCGCTGTTCGCTGTTCGCTGTTCGCTGTTCGCTGTTCGCTGTTCGTTTTTCGTTTTTCGCTATTGGGGTTTGGCCAGCTCAAAAAGGGATTCTCCACTGGCACGCACGTAGTAATTGCCTCCCATGCGGCCGACCAGATCAATTTTCTGCGGATCTATCCGTCCCTTGCTGTCGAGGATCGCTGTATTTACATGCATCCTGATGATTTCGCAGATAACCAGGTTCCCCGCGCCGCCTTCAACCCCTGTTTCCACAATATTCAATACCTTGCATTCGAACTGCACCGGCGACTCTTTGACCCTAAAGGGCTTGACCAGTTCGGAGGGCTCCATCGTAAATCCAACCATGTCAAACTCGTTCACTCCTTTGGCAAATTCGGCGCTGGAATCGTTCATCTTCTGCACCATCTCATAGTTTACCACATTGATCACTACCTCGGGCACCTCTTTCACATTTTCGTAACTGTGTTTTGTGGTACTGTCGTGGCCACGCCGTGCCGGAGAGAAGATCAGAATCGGTGGATTGGCTCCGAAAGCATTGAAAAAGCTGAATGGTGAAAGGTTTGGTCGTCCCTCTTTGTCGATGGTACTTGCCAGGGCGATGGGACGCGGAGCCACAGCTCCCAGCATCGTTCCGTGAAATTCGGCAAGAGGTGTCTCTTTCGGGTTGAAGTGAATGTATTTGTCAGTGGTCGTATTCATGAATCGTTCGTTTCTCTATTTTGCCGGCAGAATCCGGGTTGTAACCTCTCCAAAACCAATGCGTAATCCCTCTCTCTCCGCATAGCCGCGCATGATGACGGTATCGTTGTCGTGGATGAATTTTCGTTCACTCCCATCGGGCATCCCGACAGGCTTAGTTCCTTTCCATGCAATCTCCATCATGGAGCCAAACGAATCGGGAGTAGGGCCGCTGATGGTCCCGGAGGCGTACATATCGCCAACATTGATGTTGCATCCGTTCACCGTTTGATGAGCCAGTTGCTGGGCCATGTTCCAATACATGAATTTGAAGTTGGAATGCGACACCAGGTGCTCAGCGCCTCCTTCAGGCCGGATCAGCACATCGAGCTGGATGTTGAGATTCCGTTCTCCGGATGTTTGCAGATACGGAAGCACGGCAGGCTCCTGTTTCGGTCCCTGAACCCTGAAAGGCTCCAGGGCATCCAGGGTAACGACCCAGGGTGATGCCACTGATCCAAAATTCTTACCCAGGAACGGTCCCAGGGGCACATACTCCCATTTCTGAATGTCGCGTGCCGAGAGGTCGTTGAAGAGCACCAATCCAAAGATGTACTCTTCGGCATCTCTTACCGGAACAGATTCTCCCAGCGAGGTGCTTTTCCCGGCGATAAAAGCCATCTCCAGCTCAAAGTCGACCTGCTTGCTTGGGCCAAACTCAGGCAGTTCGGCATCGTCGGCTTTGGTTTGTCCTTTTGGCCTGTGAACGGGTGTTCCCGATACCACAATGGAAGAGCTCCTGCCGTGATATCCTACCGGGATATGCTTCCAGTTGGGGAGAAGCGCATTGGCCGGATCGCGAAACATGATGCCCACGTTGGTAGCATGTTCGATGCTGGAGTAGAAGTCGGTATAATCCCCAACCTTAACAGGCAGCAACATCTCAACATCCTGAATGTCAACAAGGATGGTACTGTGATCTTTTACCCTGTCGCGAAGAAAAGAGTTCCTTGCTTCAAACAGCTCCGAAAGCCTGTTCCGAACAGCTCTCCAGGTTGGTTTGCCCAATGAGATGAAGTTATTCAGTGAAGAGCTCAAAAACACATCCGGCTCAATGTGAAAGTCGTGAAAATAGCCCAGGGCAGCCAGGCTGTAAAGATCGATCACAGTGTCGCCGATCCGCGATGCCGCCCGGGGAGAAAGGTCTTTGGTAAGGATGATCCCAAAGGGGATGTTCTGGATGGGAAAATCACTCCCCGGAGGTACCGGAAGCCAGGAGGAGAGGGAAGGATTGTTGGTATTGTTCATTTGTTGTCGGTTGTCGGTTGTCGGTTGTCGGTTGTCGGTTGAGGGGCGGGTTTGGAACCCGCCCTTACCAGGCCCCTCTCTCTCATTCCTCATTCGTCATTCGTCATTCGTAATTCGTCATTCGTAATTCGTAATTGATTTAAAGCGTTCCCCTGCTCTCCTGCTCGAGTTCAATGGATTCGAAAAGCGCTTTGAAATTTCCTTTCCCGAACGATTTCGCTCCTTTCCGCTGGATGATCTCGTAGAAAAGGGTAGGACGGTCTTCTACCGGTTTGGTGAAGATCTGCAGGAGGTAGCCTTCATCATCCCGGTCAACCAGGATACCCAGTTCGCGTAATGGGGTTAACGATTCATCGATCTCCCCTACCCTATCGAGAACAGTGTTGTAGTAAGTATCCGGAACCCGTAAAAATTCAACTCCGCGGTCGCGAAGCATGGTCACTGTTTCAATGATGTTTTTGGTAGCCATCGCCACATGCTGAACACCCGGTCCGTGGTAAAAGTCGATATACTCCTCGATCTGCGATTTTTTCTTTCCGTGAGCCGGCTCGTTGATCGGAAATTTGATCCGGAAGTTATCGTTGGCCATCACCTTGCTCATCAACGCGGTATATTCGGTGGAGATATCTTTGTCGTCGAACGATATCAGTTGTCTGAACCCCATCACATCGGCGTAGAACTTCGCCCATACATCCATCTCATTCCAACCTACATTGCCAACCATATGGTCAACATAAAGCAGACCAACATCTTCCGGTTGATAAAGAGGTTCCCACGCGATATAACCTGGCATGAATATCCCGTTGTAGTTCCGTCTCTCTACAAAAAGGTGCACCGTTTCGCCATAGGTATGAATCCCGGCAGTGACCACCTCTCCCAACTCGTCCTTTTCGGCCCGGGGCTCGGAATAGCTCCTTGCGCCCCGTTTAACGGTCTCTTCATACGACTTCCGGGCATCATCCACCCAAAGGGCTACCACCTTTACGCCGTCGCCGTGAAGTTTGCAATGGTCTGCCACAGGAGACTCGGGAGTCAGAGCGGTGGTTAACACAAAGGTGATCTTATCCTGCCGGATGACATAGGAGGCCCGGTCTTTCAACCCGGTTTCAAGGCCTGCATAGGCCAATGGCTGAAACCCAAAGGCTGTCTGGTAATAGTGCGCTGCCTGCTTGGCATTGCCCACATAAAATTCGACGTAATCGGTTCCGTTGATCGGCAAAAAATCGTTTTGGGTTTCGGGTTTCGGGTTTCGGGTTTGTTCTGCATTCATATTTCGTAATTCTTAATTCTTAATTCCTCATCCCCCCAGCCACGACCTGTAATAATCAGGGTTCTCAAGGGCCATTGCCTGTTTTGTGATTTTCAGCGGTTTGAACGTATCTACCATCACGGCAAGCTCTTCCGTTCCTTTGGCTCCGATGCTTCGCTCCACGGCTCCGGGATGAGGGCCGTGCGGGATGCCGGTGGGGTGCAGGGTGATCATCCCCTGTTCAATGTTGTTGCGGCTCATGAAGTCGCCATCTACGTAGTAAAGAACTTCGTCGGAATCGACATTGCTGTGGTGGTATGGAGCGGGAATGCTGTCGGGGTGATAGTCGTACAACCTTGGTACAAACGCGCACATGACAAACGTAGGGGTTTCAAATGTCTGGTGCACCGGAGGAGGCTGATGAAGCCGGCCGGTGATGGGTTCAAAATCGTGGATCGACAGGGCAAACGGGTAGTGGTAACCGTCCCAGCCAATCAGGTCGTAGGGATGGGAAGCGAAATGGTAGGGCCAGATGCGGTCGCTGCGTTTGATCTTTACCAGAAAATCGCCCTTTTCATCATGGGTCTCCAACCCGGCAGGAGGCCGGATGTCGCGCTCGCAAAAGGGGGAGTGCTCCATCAGTTGCCCAACCTTGTTCATGTATCTTTTTGGGAAACGCAGAGGAGTGAACGACTCAACGATGAAGAGCCGGTTGTCGGTTCCCTTGAATTCCATCTGGTAGATCACCCCGCGTGGAATCACCAGGTGATCGCCGTAGCTGAACGGGATGTTGCCGTACATGGTTCTCAAAACGCCTTCGCCACGATGGACAAAGATCATCTCATCGGCTCCCGAATTCTTGAAGAAATAGTCTTTCATCGATTTTCGGGGGGCAGCCAGTGAAATATGCAGGTCGCTGTTTACCAGCACCGGGATGCGGCTTTCGAGGTAGTCGTCAGCTGCAGGAACCTCCATTCCCTTGAAGCTGCGGTGCTGCATGTTCTGGTCGACGGCTATTTCAGGTGCAACGCAGCAGGACTCCCCAATGCGGTCGACCATCGTGGGAGGATGGCAATGGTAAACCAGGGAATAGGTGTCGGAGAAGCCCTCTGTCGACACCAGCTGCTCCGCATAGAGCCCTCCGTCGGGCTTCCTGAAAACGACATGGCGCTTTCTCGGAATCTGGCCAAGTGTTTGGTAATGTGGCATGGTTTTTAAGCTAAATCTGTCACAAATTTATATTAATTCTAAATAAAAACAAAATATAATTAAAAGTCGTACCTTTACGCTCCAAACCAAACCATCATTTCCTTCGCTCATGAAAAAATTATTCCTGATTTCCTTAGGACTGATCTTCACTGCATTAGCAGCAAATTCGCAGTCCGCAGAACCAACTATCGGTACCACCACATCCTATTCCGAAAACCCTGTTTGGGTCTCGATGATGCAGGACCCCAACGCCAATTTCTTCGAAACGCAAAAAGCGTTCAACGAATACTGGAAAGACCGCCCCATTACGAGAGGATGTGGCTGGAAGGTTTTCAAGCGCTGGGAATACATGATGCAGAGCCGCATCGCGGCCGATGGGATGGTGCCTCAACCAGGCGCCACCTACCAGGCTTATACGGACTACATCACAAACATCCGTTCCTCCGGCGGGGCGTGGACCAACCTGGGCCCATCCCAGATCCCAGCTCCGGGGCCTGCCGGATATGAAGGTCTTGGAAGGATAAACAATGTTGCCTTTCACCCCACAGATCCTGACACATGGTACATTGCAGCCCCTTCGGGCGGCATGTGGATGACCAGCGACGGTGGTTCGACATGGGAGACCCATACGGATACCCTGCCAACACTCGGCGTATCTGCCATTGTGGTGGATTATACCAACCCCAGCATTATTTTTATCGGATCCGGTGACCGGGATGCCGGGGATGCTCCCGGCCTTGGCATTTTCAAGAGCACCAACGGAGGACTAACCTGGGTTCAGTCGACGCTTGGCCTGGGAGAAAAAACCATCGGCGAGATCCTGATGCACCCGACCAATCACCTGATCATGCTGGCTGCTGCCAATGGAGGCATCTACCGCACGACTGACGGAGGAGCCAACTGGTCACTCTCTGCCACAGGCAACTTCAAGGACATTGATTTCAAGCCCAACGATCCCAATATTGTCTACGCCGCATCCGGCGCAAATTTCTACCGTTCGGCCGACAATGGCGTCACCTGGACCCAGATCAGCGCCGGCCTGACGGGCGGACAGCGCGGCACGATTGCCGTTACTGCTGCCAATCCTAATTATGTCTATTTCGTTCAGTCCAACAACAGCAGCGGATTCAAAGGACTTTATCGTTCGGCCGATGCCGGTCTGACCTTCACCACCCGTTCCACCTCTCCGAACATCCTCGACTGGTCGTGCGACGGCTCCGGAACCGGTGGCCAGGGATGGTACGATCTTGCGCTGGAAGCCGATCCGTTGAATGCCGAAACCATTTACGTGGGCGGTGTTGACGTTTGGAAATCCACCAACGGCGGAACCACCTGGAATATTAACTCTCACTGGTACGGAGGATGCAGCGTGCCTGCCGTCCATGCCGACTGCCACATGCTCAAGTTCTCGCCGGTAAACGGAAAGTTCTATGCCTGCAACGATGGAGGTATTTACAATACCAGCAATGGGGGAACCTCCTGGACAGATTACACCGAAACCATGACCATCGGCCAGATCTACAAACTGGGTCAGGCACAAACCGTGAAAGAGAAGGTGATCAACGGCTTCCAGGATAACGGGACCTATACCTACATGTTGCCCGAATGGCTGGCTACTGGAGGTGGCGACGGCATGGAGTGCGCCATCGACTACACCAATGCATCATGGACCTACCATACCATCTATTATGGAGATGTTTTTCGGAAATACAACAACAGCAACGAAAAGAAAATAGCCGGAAGCGGTACGTATGGCATCAACGAAAGTGGCGCCTGGGTAACACCGTTTATCCTGCACGAGACTGATCCTGAAACGATGTTTCTGGGGATGAAAAACGTGTGGAGAAGTAACAACATCCAGGATAACACCATCTCCTGGACGAAAATATCTGATTTTGGGACCGGCAACAACTGTGTGGTGGTTGAGCAATCATCGGCCAATACGGATATCCTCTATGTTGCCAGGTATGACAACAGGGTTTTCCGCTCCGATAACTGCAATGATGCCAGCGTAAACTGGGTTGAGATCACCTCATTCCTACCGGCATCCGGGTACCCAACTGACATCGAGGCCCATCCTAGTGAAGCCGACGTTGTTTACATAACCATGGCTAACGGGGTGTTTAAATCTATCGACAAAGGGCTTAGCTGGACTGATATCACCGGCACTCTGCCCAACATCCATATCAGCACGATCGCTTATTACAAAAATGCCATGGAAGGACTCTATGTAGGCACCGATGCCGGCGTGTTCTACAAAGACGCTTCCATGACCGACTGGATTCCTTTCAGCGAAGGACTTCCGGTAAGTGTGAAGGTGACCGAGCTGGATATCTATTACGACAACGATTCGGTGTCAAGCGACGCCATCCGCGCCAGCTCTTACGGCCGGGGTCTCTGGGGATCGGATATGTACCATTCCGTTCCGGATGCTGACTTTTCAGCAGATAAAACAACCGTTCCCATCGGTTGCGGCGTCAACTTCACCGACCTCTCCAACGGGGTCCCCACTTCCTGGCAATGGACCTTTGAAGGCGGAACACCTGCATCATCCAATGAGAAACATCCGACAGATATCGTATACAATTCCACCGGAACATTCTTGGTTAAACTGTTAGCTGCCAACGAGGCCGGATCCGACTCTCTCACCAAAACCGGGTACATCACGGTAAGCGACAACCTGCTTCCCGATGTGGATTTCATGGCCAGTGTCAACGTGGTTTGTTCCAATGAACCGGTATACCTGACCGACCTTACCGAATACTGTCCTTCAGCCTGGAGCTGGTCCTTCTCGCCCAACAATGTGATCTACCTGCAGGGCACGAACTCAAACAGCCAGAATCCCGTGGTGATGTTCACCCAGAACGGATCTTACTCTGTGACACTGACAGCGACCAACTCGGTTGGAACCTCCAGCACCACCAAAGAGGATTTCCTCATGAACGGAGGCTACCAGCTCCCCTTTACCGATGATTTCGAAGCCGGCTTCTCTGCACAATTCTGGACCATCGACAATCCGGATAACCAGATGACCTGGGATACCATTTCGGTTCCCGGAACCTCCCCTGATAATAAGGCCGCCTGGATGAATTTCTACAATTATGTCTATATGTACAAGCGGGACCAGCTGATCAGCCCGGTGTTTGATTTCACGAACTTCACCAACGTCATGCTCACATTCCGTCATGCCTATGCCCAGCGCGATGTGCTGAAGGACTCGCTGATTATCCTGGTTTCGGATGATTGCGGATCAACCTACACACGGGTGTTTGCAGCAGGACCTGACGGAACCCCGAATACCTTTGTAACGCACGAACCCATGATGGACGAGTTCTACCCGCAAAGCGCCAACGACTGGTGCGACGGTTCCTACGGCGTAAGCTGCTACGAGGTAGACCTCAATGGATTTTCAGGCAAACCCAACGTGAAGATCGCCTTTGAAGCCTACAACCGCCGCGGGAACAACCTTTTCCTCGACGATATTTCCATTACAGGAACTGTGGGGATATCCCCCGGGGGTGACATCGCAAATTCGATCCGTGTATATCCCAACCCAACGACCGGACTGGTGAACATATCGATCGATCACCTCAGCGGAGATGCCTTACTGCAACTCCTTACCGCGCAGGGACAAACGGTCATTTCCGAACAAATTACAGGAGATTCCGGACGGGTCACAAGACAGATTGATCTGGGTTCCTTAACCAAGGGAGTCTATTTCCTGAAGGTTACGACCGGCGATGCCTCCATCGTGAAAAAAATCGTAAAAGAATAACTGCTAAGACGTTACCCGAATGAAACGGATACCCGGATTCCTAGTACTACTGCTCATTTCGATCGTTACATGGGGACAAACCAGCTGGCGTATGGGAGAGATGGAAGCCAAAGTCTATCTTTACTCACCGGAAGATGGTGCCCTGCTGAAAAGCCTGAAGCTGATGGATGAGCCGGCCATGGAGAATGGCGTTGCCATGGCCTGGGTCTATGTAACTCCGGCTGAAATGGAGAAATTGCAGGCATCGGGACTGGAGATTGTCGTCACAAACCCCGACCTGAACTCCCATAGCCAGGGTTTCTGGGACCAGTCCATCCTGGAGAGTTACCACAACTACAATCAGATGGTAGAGCTCTCCGACAGCCTGGCGACAAATTTCCCTGCAATCTGTAAAAAGATCATCCTGGGAACTTCACCTGAAGGCAGGCAGTTCGGGATCCTCAAGATTTCTGACAATGTCAATGTCAATGAAAACGAACCTGAACTGATGTTCGACGGGGGTATTCATGGCAATGAGATCATGGGTCCTGAGCTTGTGATCCGCTATGCCCGCCATCTCTGCCTGAGCTACGGAACCGACTCCGTTCTGACTGATCTCATCAACAACCGGGAGATCTGGTTGTACTATGTGGTTAATCCGGATGGGTTTGCTAACGGCATCAGGTATAATTCAAATGGTGTTGATTGCAACCGCGATGTTGGATTTATGTGGGGTGGTGAAGGGTACAGCCCGTTTCCATTCTCACAGCCCGAAACAAAGATCCTGAGAAGTCTTTGGCTGGAGCATAATTTCGTCCTGTACAACAATTTTCACGGAGGCACAGAGGTCATCTCACTTCCCTGGAGTTACAGGGTCTCTCAACCTCCTGACTGGGTCCACATCCAGCAACTGGCATCGGTTTATTCCAATACCTCAGGATATCCCAACCTGGGTTACGGTCAGGGATGTATCATTATGTACCAGATCTTTGGAGCCACCAAAGACTTTAACTACGGGGCGCTGGGCCAGATTGGATGGTCGATGGAGATCTCTATGCTGAAAGAACCTCCATCCAGCCAGATTCTGATGTATTACAATTACAATGTTCCGGCAATTACGGAGATGATCAACAGGGTTGGTCGTGGATTAAATGGTGTGGTGACAGATTCGGTTACCGGAAGTCCCGTAAAGGCAAGCATTTTCGTTAACTCCTTCTATCCCGTCTATACGGATGCCCAACTGGGGGACTACCACAAATATGTGATGTCAGGGACCTACTCCATTACAGTGAAAGCCAGTGGCTATCAGACCAAAACCATTGAAGGAATTGTTGTTCCGCCTCAGGGCGCTGCTACCACCAACATTCAGCTGGCACCTGCCCCCGGACGGTTTGCCTATCGCACCATCGTGACCGAAATCCCCTATTTCCCAAGTTCCGGCAACTATTCCGACGAGTCGTATGTACCCGGTATCATTGGCCCGCCCGACTCCATCAATTACAGCCTTGGACGAAGCGGATACATCATCATCGACATGGGAGATACCATTTTTGATGGCACGGGAGACGATTTCAAGGTGATTGAAGGCGATACCTCCCCTGAAGGCTACTACTGCTATGTAAGTCAAACGATGGACGGCCCCTGGACAAACCTGGGCTCTGCTACCGGCACCACTGCCTTTGACCTCTCAACCGGACCCATTTCCGGCATCCGGTATATCAAGATCACGGATGACGGCGACGGGATTACCAACACCAATGATGCCGGGTTTGACCTGGATGCCATCGAGATCCTCACCTTACCCCTGGTGGTCGATTTTTATCCTGGCAACAGCCATCCCTGTGTTGGAGATGGCGTGAATTTCTTCGATGCTTCAACCGGAAATCCGACTTCATGGCTCTGGGAGTTTCCCGGAGGAAATCCCTCCTCTTCCACGGATGAGAACCCAACGGATATTACTTATGCGACAGCAGGTAATTACCCTGTCACGCTTACAGTTGCCAATGTTTTTACCCAACAAACGGTTACCAAAGAGGATGTCGTTCAGGTTGCGAACTCGATTGTGGTTGATCTTGGATCGGATACCTTGGTCTGTTCCTGGGAATCTGTTACCCTGGATGCCGGAAACCCGGGATGTCTTTACGAATGGTCAAACGGCGCTTCCACCCAAACCATCACCGTTGATTCAGCTACCTTCGGACTTGGAGAACATACCATTTGGGTATTTGTTACAAGCAACGGCAATTGCCAGGATACAGACACCATTCATGTTACCATTGATGCCTGTACATCGGTTGGCGAGCCTGTTTCCGCTCCTTCGGCAACGATCTATCCCAACCCCAATTCCGGTACGTTTTATCTGACATTAACCAACGTTGAAAAAGGAACCTGCGAGATTCTTACCATCCAGGGAAAGGTCGTGTACACATCCATGATTGAACGTGGATCAGCAACGAGGAAGATCACTCTTTCACACATGAGCGAAGGCGTCTATCTGTTGCGTTTAAGATCCGACAATCAATCTGTTATAGAAAAACTGATTATACAATAAAGGAGGCATTAAATGAAGAAACTGCTGCTGTTTTTACTCGTTGGACTTGCTGCCTGCAGCTCGTCCGAAGATCGCCAGAAGGAAGCAAGAAAAGAGATCCTGAGTACCGACAGGGCATTTTCTGCCCGAAGTGCTCAGAATGGCATGCAGGAAGCCTTTCTCTTCTATGCGGCTCCCGACATGGTAAAGCTCCAGGATGGTCGTTTCCCGGTTGTTGGAAAAGAGGAGTTGAAAAACGTGTTTGAGAGCACCATCGATACGATGTTTCGCCTTACATGGCAACCTACAAAGGCTGAAGCCAGCAAATCGTGCGACCTTGGCTATACCTTCGGCAACTATGAACTCTATGACTTCTCACGTCAGGAGATCCGCTACGGAAATTACTTTACTGTATGGAGGAAAGAGAAAGACGGCACCTGGCGATGGGTTCTTGATGGCGGCAACTCTACACCAAGGCCTCAATAATCAGGCCCCTGATGTCATCCTCACAGCACGACCGACTCTGGAGCTCCAGCTTTGTTTTACTGGCCATCGGGAATCTGCTGATGGCAACAGGGTTCTACTTCCTGATCCCAACTCTGCCTATTTATGTGGTGGATGTTCTCCATGCCAAAACCAGTGACGTTGGGTATATTCTGGCAGCCTATACGGTTTCCGCGCTGATCATTCGCCCCTTTACAGGCATTGCCCTGGATACCTGGGGCCGGAAATGGATCTACATCATCTCGCTGCTGGTATTCACCCTCACCATTCTTCTTTACCCGCTGGTCCTTACATTCAGTCTCCTTCTTGTGCTTCGTTTTTTTCACGGATTTTCGTGGGGTGCTACCACTACTGCAGGCATGACCGTGGTGGTAGACGTGATCCCTCCGCATAAGCGCGGAAGAGGCATCGGCTATTTCGGCATCTCCTTTACCCTGGCCATGGCAATCGCTCCCTTTCTTGCCCTGCTGATCCTGGAAACCTGGGGCTATTTTGAGATGTTCTACATCGCTGCACTGTTTTCATTCTGCGGATTCCTGATGGTGTTGTTTGTCCGGTTTCCGGTCATTCAGATCCCCAGGGAGAAAACCAAACTTAACTGGAGCAGGTTCATCGAACCCAGGGGAATCCCTATTTCAATCCCTATGGCCCTGTTTGGGACCACCTACGGGGGAGTTGTGTCGTTCATTACCTTGTACGACAAAGAGCTGGAGTTGGCAAAGTCGGGAACCTTCTTTCTTATCCTGGCAGGAGGAGTTACATTGTCGCGCCTGTTTGCCGGACAGATTTTCGACAAATACGGCCCAACGCTCCTGATGATAACTGGCTTTGTGGTAAATATCGCCGGACTGTTGTTCCTGGGGCTCATGCAGAATATCACGGGTTTTCTTTCTGCTGCCGGATTGATTGGATTAGGCGTCGGAATTATGATGCCGACTCTCCAGACCATGGTTAACAATGTCGTTTCCATTCGACGCAGAGGGGCAGTCAATGCCACCCTGATCACCGCTTTTGACCTGGGTATCGGACTGGGCTCACTCGGGTTGGGGTACCTCTCGGAGTGGATCGGATTTGACGGCATGTACCTCACCTGCATGGGTATCTCCGTACTGGCAATGATTCACTATTTTTGGCACGTGAGGGGATTTTATACGAGAAATGTGAGAGATGGATTGTCATCTTGACGAGAGCAAACGATCAGGAGTATCCGGGATCTAAGAACCGGCATCCGGGTTCCAGTCCTCCTTCAATATTGAATAGATACAACTGTTCCTGACCACCCCATTCTTGATGACATTCTTTCGAAGTGTCGCCTCAAGCCTGAAGCCCGCTTTTTCCAGTACTCTTCGTGAAGCCATATTATCGGCATAGGGTTCGGCATAAATCCTTATGATGTCAAACGTTTCAAAGCCATATTTCACAATTGCTTTTAGCGCTTCAGTAATAATCCCCCTTCCCCAGAATTGTTCACCAAGAAAATAGCCTATCTCGGCATTCATACGATAAACGTCAAGTTTTAAAGTTATGGCGATACTTCCGGCGGCTTCCCCTTCAACCTCAATGGCAAAATATTTTACAGGCTCGTTCATTGACCTGACCATCTCGATCCACTCTTTTGCATTTCTTCGGGTGTATGGATGTGGGAACAGGTCCCTCAATTGGTTGGCGACTTTCTTATTATTCGCATGCTTTGGCAGGGAATCTGCATCGGAGTTTCGCCAGGGGCGGAGGATGAAGCCGGGGCAAATTATCTTCATTGAAAAAGAGTCTGGCCTGCAAAGATAAAAGAATAGCAAATTTGTTTATCCGTCTGTATTAGGTTATATTTGATAAAAACTTAAGGTATGAGATCTAACCTAATTACCAGTTGTGTATGTATTCTGATGCTATTCGGATATCTTACAACTACAGATGCCTGCACTGTATTTCGCCTGCAGGCCAAAGATGGTTCTATCCTGGTTACACGGTCCATGGAGTTTGCCATCAACCTCAACTACCAAACGGTAGTGGTTCCCAGAAACACCCCGTTTTCCAGCCCGTTTAAAAACGGAGTCAATGGATTGAAATGGAATACCCGATATGGTTATGTAGCCATTACTGCAGAGGGTCTGACTTACGGAGCTAGTGACGGGATGAACGAAAAAGGTCTGGCCATAGGAGTGCTTTGGTTTGAAAACGACATGACCTGGCAAACCGTCACATTGGCCGACAGCAACATAGCCCTGGCCCAGGCCATGTTCTCCGACTGGACATTGGGAAACTTTGCTACTGCAGAAGAGGTCCGTGATGCGTTACCATCTGTGAAAGTATTTGATTATGAAGACCCTACATCAAAAATGGCACCTACTGTCCATTTTATCGTTTACGATGCTTCAGGTGGATGTATTGTGATCGAATACAATTTCGGGACCTGCAATGTTTACGAAAACCCGCTTGGAGTCATGACCAATGCTCCTAGGTTTCCATACCATATGACCAACCTGCGCAATTTTATCGGTTTAACTACCGGGAATCCTCCCAGCCGTATAGAGGCCGGTCTTACGTTTCCTCCTACCGGCCATGGCGTTGGGTTCTGGGGTCTCCCTGGTGACTATACACCTCCCAGCCGGTTTATACGTCTTGGAATTTTAACAGGCGTTGTTGACCAACAGCCCGATGTTATGCTTACGCTTAATCTCGGGCAACATGTCATCAATACATTTGATATTCCTTTTGGCGTCATCACCGAACCGGGAGAGAACAATACGGTGAATAAAGAGTCTACTCAATGGGTTACATTCCGTGACCTGACAAACAGGATCTTATATTTCAGAACATATGATAACTTTACCCTCAGGAAGATCGACCTGAATGAGATCGATTTATCAAAGCCAGGGATTAAGATTTATAACATGTTCGATACACAGCAAACCGTCGTCGATATCACCGAGAAAGGAGTCGCAGCGAAGTAACGGTCTCATGACCTCATGACCTTCCCTAAAACCCTTATAAATGCAGGGGCCTTATCATCCATCCCCATGTGGTGATAAATATACCCCAACCCTATATATACTGTGGCTAACCGTTTCTGGTTGTTTATTCCTATTGCCAAATCATATATCAAAACAACCATTTACTAAAAACTTGCCTCCAGATCCTAAATGTATATTGATTTTGCATTGTTGAAGAATTATTTTTATATGCAAAATACTTAAAACATCATGTCATGAAAAAAATAGTTACGCTCAGCACCTGCATTCTCATCACATGCATCTCTTTTGCTCAAAATCCCGGGGATCTGGTGCAAACATATGGAATGAATGGAATCAGTGTTATCAGCTTAACGGATAGAAGAAATGTATTGTCAGATATTGCACTGCAAAGTAACGACAGACTAATCACTGCTGGAAAAACTTTCTATTTACCAACATCAGAGTGGAATACCATGGCAACCAGGCTTACCAAAGATGGCATGCTTGACAATTTCGGAAACAATTCAATTTTTTTTCAAAACGATTTCAATAATGATGAAGATGAAGAGGCGTTTGCCTGCTGTGTACTTCCTGATGACAAAATACTGCTTGCAGGAGCATATACATCTGGGTCGGAAGAATATCATTTTGTATCGCAATTAACTTCCGATGGTCAACTGGATCCTTCTTTCGGAAACGCAGGATCCTATATAAATGAATCGATACCTTTTTATATGATTTCCCTTAAAACTTATGCAAGTTCCAGTCTTAATACTATCCTGGCGTGTGGTTCTTCTGGCACTTTTGACCCTGCGATGTTAACACTGGATGAGAATGGCGATCCGGTTAGTTCTTTTGGGGATAACGGATATTATATTTGTACAGAATTGCATTGTTATTTCACAGATATTGTCGTTGACAGGACGGGAGGGTATATTTATGCATGTGGTTTCAATAGGCTTGTACCAGCATATTGTTTCGTTAGCAAACATAACTTAATCACCGGCGCGCTGGTAACCACTTTTGCTGATAATGGCGTTATGAAAATTAATCCCTTTGGGAGTGCACTTTTATTCACTACTTATACCATCGTTTTTGAAGAAGACACTGACTTGATTACGGTTTTCGGGGACTATAAACATACGGATGGAGATTTCGATATTTTTGCATTTCGCTTACATGCCAATGATGGAAGTTTTGATAATTCATTTGGACTCAATGGCTTTTCAACTCTGAGAATCCCCTCATCCAACGAGTACATCAATACCGCAGTGCTTCAATCCAACGGTCAGTATTACTTTGGTGGGTACACTGATAGTTCAGCAGATAATGATTTTATGCTCGGGAGGATAGATACCAACGGCGTTCTCGATCAAACTTTCGGTAATAATGGATTTACAATTACTGACATGGGGTTGGATGAACAAATAGAAAAGCTTGTATTGAATGAAAATGAAAGCAGGATATTAGCCGGTGGAAACATATCATCTGGAAACCACCAAATGATGGTGGCATGCTACCATACAGGATATCATCCCTCCGGTATTGTATCCAATAAAGATCAAGGGATACATGCAACGATCTATCCCAATCCGGTAAATGGTGACAATTTCACAGTATCATTTGACATCAACCATGAATCAGAATTGATTATCAACCTTTTATCAATTGAAGGACAACTGATTAAGCAATGCTCATCAGCGCACAAGACAGCCGGGAATTACAGTGAAACATTTCATTTACCTTCTGGCTTGCCTGGAGGAGTTTACATCATTGAGATGAAGTTAACTAATTATTCCACCTTTCTGAAACTTGTCAACTATTAAACTTAAAACTACTTTTTCCATAATTTGGGTTCCTCATCAACAGCAAGATCAGTGATAATTCTTCCTGACAACCGGCAGCGCAACACATCTGTACCTGGCAGGTTAGAACACCAATCCTTCTGGTGGTGATTACCCGGTAATTCTTAAACTGGATCATGATGGATACAATGTCAATTCCTTTGGTATAGATAGATGGTGTATTGAGTCTGGATGGTTGGCGGTAAAATTTTATCCTGGGATAAAACCATCCCATGCAGTATTTACAAAGAAACATTGCTGATTCCACAAGGACTGTCAAAAGGGGTATAAATCCTTACTGTTATTGTGGAAAGCCATATCTACCAGCAAAAGATCATCATTTTATAGGACTCCGCAACGAACAGTTTGAAGAGAACAGCAAGCAATCGTCGATCTATCAGGGAAAAGAGTCGCAGCGAAGTACCCACCTCATGACTTCCAGACTTCCTGACTTCCTGACTTCCTGATCTCCTGATCTTTTCAAAATCTTCATACCTTTGTCAAACATTTCAACACGATGCGCAAATTCCCCAAACGGATCCTGAAAGTTGTCTTATACCTGCTCATAGGGTTCTTTGGGGCCTCCTTCTTCCTTGTCCTGCTCTATAAATTCGTCCCGCCGCCAATAACCCCGCTGATGGTTGTCAGGCTCCTGGAGAAGCCAGTAAAAGGTCAAACTTACAGGCTATACAAGGATTGGGTCCCACTGAAAGAGATCTCTCCAAATCTGCAGACGGCTGTAATAGCTTCAGAAGACAACCGATTCCTGAAGCATTTTGGCTTCGACATGGATGCCATTGAGAAAGCGCAGGAATACAATGAAAAACAGAAAGGGAAACGGCTTCGGGGAGCCAGCACCATTTCCCAGCAAACCGCCAAGAATGTCTTTCTTTGGCCACAGCGGTCGTGGATCAGGAAAGGCATGGAAGTTTACTTCACTTTTTTGATTGAACTCACCTGGAGCAAGCGCCGGATCATGGAGGTCTATCTCAACGTGATCGAGATGGGCAAAGGGATCTATGGCGCCGAAGCCGCTTCCCAAACCTATTACCATAAACATGCTGCCAAACTCACCCGCGGAGAAGCCGCGCTGATCGCTGCCATCCTGCCCGATCCGCGGCGAAGAAGTCCTGTAAATCCCTCTGCTTACCTTCTCGAACGCCAGCAGTGGATCCTTTGGAACATGAATAACATCGGCAAGATTGAATACTGATTTTACTGGTTGATTCATATCGAAAGTGCGAAAATTCTTCGTAATTTTGCACCCTTAATAGTTTAAGCTAAACCCCCTACGATTATGGCAAAAGACATGAAAGAGAAAAAGTATATCTACTTTTTTGGCGGCAAGAAAGCCGATGGCACTGCAAAAATGAAAAACCTGCTTGGAGGCAAAGGAGCCAACCTGGCAGAAATGGTGAATATAGGTCTGCCGGTACCTGCCGGTTTTACCATCACAACCGAAGTGTGTACCTGGTTCAACGATCATGGAAAGAAATATCCTGCCGAACTGAAGAAACAGCTCACCGAAGCATTGAAAAAGACAGAAAAGGAGATGGGAGCTGTTTTCGGTGACAAAAAGAATCCGCTACTGGTTTCCGTTCGTTCAGGCGCCCGCGCTTCGATGCCAGGGATGATGGAGACCGTACTGAACGTTGGTTTGAACGACATCACCCGCGACGGGCTGATCAAGAAGACCGGGAACCCCCGCTTTGTTTACGATTCCCAACGCCGCCTCATCCAGATGTATTCCGACGTGGTGATGGAGAAGGCAGCCGGCATCGAGCCGAAAGAGGGCAAAGGTGTGCGTGTTCAACTGGAACGCGAACTCCACAAAATGAAAGAGAATAAAGGCTGTATGTCCGATACTGACCTTACGGCAGATGACCTGAAGGAACTGATTGATATTTACAAGAAGAAGGTTCTGGATGTTCTCGGCAAACCCTTCCCTGAAGATCCCATGGAACAACTCTGGGGAGCCATTGGCGCCGTATTCCAGAGCTGGAACGGCAAACGGGCCATCTCCTACCGCCTGATCGAAGGGATCCCACACGAATGGGGAACAGCAGTCAATGTTCAGTCAATGGTCTTTGGCAATATGGGCGAAAGCTCTGCCACCGGTGTAGCTTTCACAAGAAATCCTGCAACCGGTGAGAACTATTTCTACGGAGAGTGGCTGGCCAATGCACAGGGAGAAGACGTGGTGGCTGGTATCCGTACTCCAAACCCAATCAACGAGGTAGGTAAAAGCGAGCACACCATTCACCTTCAGTCTCTTGAAACAGCGATGCCAAAGGTTTACAAGGCATTGAACAAGATCCAGCTCAACCTGGAGAAGCATTACAAGAACATGCTGGATATCGAGTTCACCATCCAGGACGGAACACTCTATATGCTTCAATGCCGTGTTGGGAAACGCAACGGCCCGGCTGCCGTGAAGATGGCTCTCGACATGTACAACGAGAAGCTGATCTCCAAAGAGGATGCCGTGATTCGCGTAGAACCCAGCCAGTTAGATGAACTACTGCACCCGATCCTCGATCCGGCTGCTGAAACAGCCACAAAGCCCATGGCAAAAGGCCTTCCTGCAGGACCCGGCGGAGCTACCGGTAAAATTGTATTTACCTCGGAAGCCGCTGTTGAGTGGAAAAAGAAAGGGATTCAGGTCATCCTTGTCAGGGAAGAGACCAACCCCGAAGACATTGAAGGGATGCGTGCAGCTATCGCCATTCTTACTGCCCGTGGTGGGATGACCAGTCATGCTGCGCTTGTTGCCCGTGGTTGGGGGAAATGTTGCATCGTTGGTGCTGGCGGACTGAAAATTGAGGCCGCCAAAAAGACAATGACCATTGGCGACAAGATCCTGAAAGAGGGAGATTTTATTTCACTCAACGGATCCAAAGGATATATCTACGACGGCGAGTTGCCTATGATCAAAGCAGCAGAGGAGAATCCGGATTTCCAGGCATTCATGAAAATTTGCGATGCCGTTCGCACGATGAAGATCCGTACCAATGCCGATACTCCTGAAGATGCCGCCAAAGCAAGAGCATTTGGAGCTGAAGGGATCGGCCTCTTCCGCACCGAGCACATGTTTTATGGCCTGGATGCTGAGAAACCTCTCTTCCTTCTTCGGAAAATGATCGCTTCGAAAAATGAAGCCGAACGCCGTAAAGCGTTGGACGAACTCTACCCGTATGTCAAGGCCGACATGAAAGGTACAATGGCAGCGATGGATGGATATCCGGTAACAATCCGTACACTCGACCCACCCCTGCATGAGTTTATTCCCCATAGTGCATCCGGGAGAAAACAACTCGCAGAGAGCCTTGGAATATCCAGCACCGAATTTGAACGCCGTGCAGAAGCGCTGAGTGAAAACAACCCAATGATGGGTCACCGGGGTGTTCGTTTGGGCATCACCTATCCCGAAATCACTGAGATGCAGGTGAAAGCGATCTTCGAAGCGACAGCTGAACTGATAAAAGAGAAAAAGAAACCCTTCCCTGAGATCATGATCCCTGTCACCTGTTCGGAGAATGAGTTGAAGGACCAGTTTGCTCTGATCGAAAGGGTCTATAAGGATGTTTGCTCCAAAATGAAGGTCAAAGAGATCCCGTATATGTTTGGAACTATGATCGAGATCCCAAGAGCCTGTCTTACAGCCGATCAGATTGCGCGCACGGCGCAATTCTTCTCCTTTGGCACCAACGACCTCACCCAGATGAGCTTCGGATTCTCACGCGACGACATCGGAGGCTTCCTCCCCGACTACCTCGAGAAGAAGATCCTGCCGGTAGATCCGTTCCAGGTGATCGACTTCGACGGTGTTGGCGAACTGATAAAAATTGCTGTACAAAGAGGACGCAAAACCCGTAAGGACCTGAAGATCGGCATCTGTGGCGAGCATGGTGGTGAGCCGGCATCCGTAGAGTTCTGCTACCAGCAGGGATTCAACTACGTAAGCTGCTCCCCGTTCCGCGTACCCATTGCCCGTTTGGCAGCTGCGCAGGCGGTAGTGAGGGCGAAATAATTTTACGTTTCACGCTCTTTCAGCGGCAGCGTGAAATAGAAAACGCTCCCTTTATTTCTTTCACTTTCTACCCAGATCCTGCCGCCATTTTTTTTAATAAATTCTTTGCAGAGGATCAATCCCAGGCCGGTTCCCTTTTCATTTTGGGTACCAGGGGTTGAACTGGTTTCGTCGACACGGAATAGTTTGTCAATCCTATCCGGATCTATACCAACTCCTGTATCGCTGACAGAAACTACTGCTTCGCTTATCGTAACACGGGTCGAAACCGTTATTTTCCCACCTGGCACGGTGAATTTAATGGCATTTGAGATCAGGTTCCTCAATACAGTAGCGATCATCTCGTTATCCACATTAACTCGTATCCCGGGAGCTAACTCGAGGTCAATGGTTATGGATTTTTGCCCGGCAATATCGATGAATATCGGCACAGCCTGATTGATGAGGTCAGTCAGTTGATAATCCTCAGGCTTAAACTCCATCCTGCCGGTTTGCGACCTCGACCATTCCATCAGGTTCATCAGCAAGTCCATTCCGCGAACTGACGATTGGTGGATGATTTTTGCAAATTTTTCGATTCCTGCAATGTCTCTTTCCCTGATCTGTTCATCAAGAAGATGGCTAAAGGAGATAATGGAGTTAAAAGGGCTTTTTAAATCATGTGCAATGATCGAGAAGAATTTATCCTTTTCGGCATTTAACTGAACCAACTCTGCAGTATATTCTTTTAGTTTCTCTTCCGTACTTTTCTTATAAATTGCCGAAGCAACCTGCTCGGAAACGAACATCAATATCTCCTTCTCCTTTTCACCGTATGCCCTTTCATTGTGATAATCCTGCACAACCATCACCCCAATGGTCTTGTCGTTTACTTTGAGAGGCACTCCCAGCCAAACCTCTAAAGGTTCCCCAACAACATCAACTTCTCCCGTCCTGTTCAGTTCCTCTGTTAATTCAGGATCAATGATAGCCGGTTTACCTGTTCTTAACACATATGCAGAACAACTTCTCCCGGGTTTGATAGGGTCACTAACTACATCCACCTCATCGATAAAATATGGGAAGCTAATCAAATCCGTATCCGGGTCGTAGAGAGCGATGTAAAAATTATTTGCAAGCATCAGCTTCTTCACTATTTCATGAATGCACCTATACAGAGAATCAATATCCGGTGCCTGATGAACAGCCTGCGATATTTCATAAAGAGAGTTTCTTAACTTCTCCATCTCCAAGCGTGATGTGATGTCACGCCAAACAGTATAAAGGACCTGTTTGCCTTTTAATTGAATTGGGGTCAGCATCACCTCAACCGGGAAGTCACTTCCATCAGATTTTGAATGGATCCACTCAAACCGATGATACCCTTCTGCAATAGCGGTATTTATCATCATTACAGCTTTATCGGATGATAACTGACCATCTGGTTGTCTCTCCGGTGATAGTTCCCATGGCTGTCGTTTCAGCAGCTCATTCCTGAACGAATATCCAAGTGCAGTAAGAGTTGAATCATTGCAATTTGTGAAACCCGATTCATCAAGAATTAAATTTGGCTCAGCTGATTCATCAAACAACCTCCGAAACATCTCTTCACTTTCAAGGATCGATTCGTGAGCATCATTGCTAAGCTGGATCTCATTCTCCAATTTTGCAATCAGCTGCTTTATTTTTAACGCCATTTCATGAAAGCTCTTCCCGAGCACTCCGACTTCATCGGAGGATTTGATGTCAGTAACAGCATCAAAATTCCCATTCTGAAAATTATCTGCCAGTTGTGTAAGTTTTGTGATTGGTTTTGAAATGGAACGGGATATCAGTAAACCGATTAATAAACCGATAACAATAGTTAATCCGCTTAAGAGCAATATGTTTCTATAAGATGTAGATATGTTGATTCCCAGGTGTGTTTTCTCATCTGCAAACCGCTTGTTTGTATGAGCGATGCTGCTGCTTATCGCACTGAGAAATTCCATTTCAGCCGACTCCATCTCCTCCTTTTTCACCAATGCCTGGGTGCCTGTAACTCCGTTTTCCTTTAGTGCAACGAACTCTTCTGCGGAGGTGTGAAGTACAATACCAGCCTTTCTGATTTGTTTGACATGTTCAATCGTTTCCGGAAATGATTCGTTCACCAGGAGCTCATAGTGCGAAAAAGCATCATGACACGAATTACATGCCTGTTGCATCAGCTCTTTTTCATTTTTAGCAGGGGATCCTACGGTTATATTCCTGTTTTCTGCTACAAAGTACCCGAATTCTGAAGTAGAGGAAATAAGTCTCAAACAGTTGAACTTCATATCCTCCAGGTATTGAAGAAGAGGTAGTGATTTATCGGAAATCTGTTCATAGTCTTTCCCAATTTCACGTATTGTTCTTAGACTGATATAACTCACGACTCCAACAAAAAGTGAAACGAAAACAAACCCAACGATTAGTTTATAACGAATTCTGGAATTAATAATCCTGATTAACTTCATCGGTTTCAAAGGGCCTTAACTTAATGAGCAAATACAAAGATATGGTAAAACCCTTACAAATAAAAAACCTTCTTCCCTCTTCCTTCTTCCTTCTTACTTTAATATATACCTCACCCCTGCATATACCGTTATGCCAGTAATCGGGCCCCATACCACTGAGCCGTCGAAATAAGGCTGGTAAGGGGATTCATATTGCTGGATCGGATCCGGTTGCCGGTAATTGGTCAGGTTCTCTCCACCCAGGTAAACTTCGAACTTACCGAAAGTCCTCGATACCTGAGCCATAAGATTAAACCATACTGGTGATTTATCAGGCCATTGCAACTCAGGAGGAAGTTTATCGGAATCGGGAAGCCGTGCCGGACCATTCAGCTGTCCGGTCAAATCAAATTTCCAAAGGTCAGAATGTGTTTTATACGACAAGGTTAACAATCCTTTATAGGCATTCACCATGGATTTCGTTTTCAACCTCCCCCCTTCGGTCACTTTCACTTCGTTCAGCCTGAATGCCCCGGTAACTGTAAGACCTTCGATGGGATGAAATGTCAGTTGTGCCTGCAGACTAATGGCATAAGAGCTCCCGTCAAGGTTATAGAAAAAGACCTTATCGGGCATGCTGTCCACATCCACAATCACCTGGTTGACAAAGCTGGTCTGATAGATATCGAAGCTGAATTGAGCGTCCCGTTTGAACAGGTTGAAATCTTTTGTGAAGTTTAGTCCAAAATTCCATGCCTCTTCCTGGTCCAGGGTCTCACCCAGAATCCATGTACGCTGACTGACAAACAGATTGCTGTTCTCTGCCAGGATGTTCGCAGTACGGTATCCTTTCCCCACTGAAGCCCTGAGGAATGTACTTCCATTGAGCTGATGCCGGAGATGCAGCCTGGGGGTGAAGAGTGCACCATACAGGTTGTTGTAATCTACCCGCAAACCGGCAATCAGTATGAACACAGGACAGAGGTCAAACGTATATTCCATGAAAGCTCCCGCCACCCATTCGGTTCTGTCCATGTTGATATTCACCAACGAATCTCCCGTCAATGGGTAACGGAACAGACTCAGTGTATCAAAAAGCGCGGATGTCGCATAAGAGAGCTGGTGCTGTGAATAATTCTCCGAATAGTCGTCCAGGGAATAATTTATCCCGGCAGAGATCCTGTGCATATTCTCCCGGAAGCCTGTCGACAGGGAAACCATCCCCTCGAATCGTTGTTCATGACCATGGTACCTGTTGATCCCATAGAAACCATCCTGCTGATGGTTAATTCCCGAAACAGAAACATCAAGGATTGTATTCCCGCATTCTCCAAGCAGAAACCGGTTTTTCCAGAAAGCTTCCAGCCGGTTGGTCCGGATGCCTATGCCATATCTTTTTGTATTGCTGCTGATGCCGGAGGTATCGAAAACAAACGAATCCGGATCAAAGCTCATCTGGCCGCCATTCCTCTCCTCATAAAGGTATTTGATTGCTAATCTCGAAAGGTATCTCCCGGGATTGATATAGTCCCACCTGTTCATTGCTGTCAGGGTGGTCGATAGCGGCAGGTCCATGAACCCATCACCATTACGGTCAAACTTATGCTGCATGGTGCTGCCGTGCAGCAGTAGCATCGTACTCAGTTTATCGTTCATTCTTACCGATCCGTCCCCGTTTAGCTCCATACGCAGATTGCTGTTTCCATAGAGGTTAAGAAACAATTTCTCACTATCCTCAGGCTTTTTATACTCGACGTTAATCTGTCCGGTAATCGACTCATACCCCTGGGAGACGGATGAGGCGCCTTTGGAAATCTGGATAGACTCCATCCAGGGACCAGGGATATAGCTCAAGCCATAAGGTGCGGCCAAGCCACTGATCAGCGGCACATTTTCCGTCATGACCTGGCTGTACAAGCCCGACAAACCAAGCAACTGGATCTGACGTGCTCCGGAAATGGCATCACTGTAAGAGACATCTACCGAAGCGTTGGTTTCGAAACTCTCAGCCAGATTGCAGCAGGCAGCACGCTCCAGCTCACCTCCCGTTACTACCTGAGTATACCGCGGGTTTAGTTTTGAGAGGTAGGAGTCTTCTATTTTTCCCTCCACCACTACCTCCCCTAGAAGTTGCTCTGTTGAATGCATCTCCAGATCTACCGGCCGAAAATCCGATTCTACAACCACCGTATCCTTCGCAAACCCCATCAAACTGAATATCAGTCTATTGTCATGGTTTTTATGAGTGGGGAGCATGAAATTTCCCTCGGCATCAGTGAATGTTCCCTGCAAGTTATGAAGCCAGTAAACATTCACTCCTGTCAAAGGAACAGGTTGATTCTTATCATTTTTCTCATAGACAAAACCACGAACCATTTGAGCAGCACAAGGGATCGTCAGAATGAATGATAAAAGAAAAACGGAACTTATAACTTTACACAGTTTTATCATCTTTTCACATCTTCCTTAGCCGCAAAGCATTGGAAATAACCGAAACAGAACTGAAACTCATTGCAGCAGCCGCTATCATCGGGCTGAGTAAAATACCAAAGAAGGGAAACAGGATGCCTGCCGCAATTGGGACTCCTATTGAATTATATACAAAAGCAAAAAACAGGTTTTGCTTGATATTGCGCATTACTTTAGTGCTCAACTCCCTGGCCCGGACAATTCCGGCAAGATCACCTTTAACCAGGGTGATCTCAGCGCTTTGCATCGCAATATCGGTACCGGTTCCCATGGCTATCCCTACATTGGCTTGTTCAAGGGCAGGTGCATCGTTTATACCATCACCTGCCATTGCAACAACCCGACCTTCATCCTGAAGTTCTTTTACTTTATTATATTTATCTTCCGGCATGCAATCTGCCTGGTATCCGTCCAGGTTTAACTCCCCTGCAACGGTTTTGGCAGTAAATTCATTGTCGCCGGTAAGCATATATACTTTCAGACCCATTTTTTGGAGGGCCTTAATCGCTTTTGCCGAGGTTGGTTTTATAGTGTCGGCTACACTGATAATCCCTTCCACACTATTTTCAATAATAAGGTACATCACCGTTTGCCCGGTTAATTGCCATTCTTTTACCTGGTCTTCTAGTTCTTTTGCAAGCTTAGCGCTAAAATCGTCCTTCAACCTGGAGTTTCCCAAACCAATTCGTTTCCCATGATAAACCGCCTTCACTCCTTTTCCCGTGACTGATTCGAAATTTTCCAGTTTTTCCAACACAACACCCTTTTCTTTGGCTCCCATCACGATTGCTTCGGCTAACGGGTGTTCGCTATAAGCATCAACGGAAGCTGCCAGACGTAGAATGTCATCATCCGAAAGGTCACCAAAGGAGGTATATGATTTTAAAGCAGGTTTCCCTTCAGTAATTGTTCCGGTTTTATCAATAATCAGGGTATCCACCTTGTTCATCTCTTCAATTGCCCGGGCATCCTTCACCAGCACCCCCGATTGGGCGCCACGTCCTGTACCTACCATGATAGACATTGGTGTTGCAAGCCCTAACGCGCATGGACAAGCAATAATCAACACCGAAACAGCATTTACAAATGCATAGACTAAAGCCGGTTCAGGCCCCCAGATTGCCCATATAGCAAAAGTTAGCAAGGCTACTCCTATTACAATCTGTACGAAATATTTCGCCACTACATCAGCCAGCTTTTGGATAGGCGCCCGAGAACGGCTGGCTTTGTTAACCATCTCAATGATCTGTGAAAGCAGGGTATCGGAACCTACTTTCTCTGCCTTCATGATGAAGGAGGTTTTGCCATTAATCGTCCCCGCGGTCACGTTGTCACCCTCTGATTTATCAGCAGGCATTGGTTCTCCTGTAATCATGCTTTCATCAACAATGGCCGATCCTTCCGTGATGATTCCATCCACAGGGATCTTTTCGCCGGGCTTCACCCTCAACAGATCACCCACCTGAACCTCTTCGAGAGGGATTTCTTCTTCCTCTCCGTTTCGGATGACTCTGGCAACAGGCGGTACAAGCCCCAGTAATGCTCTAATGGCTGAATTGGTTTTGCTGTGTGCTTTGAGTTCAAGTACCTGGCCTAACAAAACAAGGGTGAGAATGACGGCCGCGGCTTCAAAATAGAGATGTACGTTTCCCTGAGCATCCTTAAAATGATCAGGAAATAATCCCGGAAATAACATTCCTACGAAACTAAACAGGTATGCCGCTCCCACACCAATGGAAATTAATGTCCACATATTGGGCGCCCACCGGCGTATGGAACTCCAGCCACGCTTGAAAAACTCCCAACTGGAATAAAACACGACAGGTGTTGCCAGAATGAATTGTACCCAGTTCCACACTTTTTGAGATGCAAGCGCATCGAGATGCATGAACGGGAAAAATTCCGACATGGCGATAATGAATACCGGGATGCTCAATGCCAGGGCAATCCAGAATCTTTTTGCCATTTTCTTGTAGGCTTTCTCCTCTTCGCTTGTATCTTCTGATTTTTCCGGCACCAGGTCCATCCCGCATTTGGGGCAACTCCCCGGATGATCCTGTTTTACTTCCGGATGCATGGGACAGGTGTAAATTGTCTTACCTGCTGGTCCGGCCGATGGAACTTCCACCATTTTTAAATCCATCCCACACTTCGGGCAATCGCCAGGTTTGTCGTATGTTTTATCACCTTCGCAGTGCATAGGGCAATAATATGTACCCTGAGAATGATCTCCATGATCTCCATGATCATGGTGCGACTGATTTGCTGAAATTTTATGTTTTTTCATCATAAACAGAACAACAGTTTAATTAGTGTTTCTTGAGTGAAGCTCAAACAGCCATAAAGCCCTGTTCAAGCGAGAGACCATCCCTACCGGCCAGGACTCAATGCCTGGACCAGCAGGAACAGCTTCCCTCTTCCCTCTTCCCTCTTACTTACTCTCCGGCCTGTCATACTTGCAGCAACCGTGCAGTGCATCATAGGTCTTGCTGTCAGCTTTTACGTTATCCGTATCATGGCCAACTTTTGCAACGGCTTCTTCAATTTTTAGCACTGTTGTTTTAGTGTCATCATACGTCACTTTCAGCATCTTCTTTGTGGCATCCCATGTTGCTTTCGAAACGCCTTCTACAGATTTTGCTGCCTTTTCAATTCGAGTTTTACACATTCCGCAATTGCCGTACACTTTGATTTCCTCTGTTTTCCCATCTTTTGCAAAAAGGGAGGTCATGCCAATAAACAGCATTGCTACTACCAGCATCATTGATTTTGTTTTCATTGTTTGAATTTTAAGATTAATGTTAAGGTTGATTGTTATTTGAAATTTGAAATTCGAAACTTGAAACTTGAAACTTAATAAGTATTCGTCTTCTTCCGTCTTACGTTTTACTCAATCTTACAGCAGGCCGGAAGGTTCTCGTATACCACTTTATCAGCAAGAACATCATCTGCTCCATAGCCTAGCTGTGAGATAGCTTTTCTGATCTTTTTTGAGTTTGTTTTGGCCGGATCAAAGCTCACGCTCACCACCTTTGTATCAAGGTCAACATTCACTCCCTTCACTCCTTTCTCCTTCACAAGGCCTTTTTCTATCGTCTCCCGGCACATGTCGCATACCACTGTCGACGCAATCTCAACCTTCTCGATCGCTGAAGCCGGCTCCACACTCATCATGCTGGGTTTTCCTTCGAGTTGAGCTGCAGCATCCACACTGAAGGTGCCTTCTGTGACAATCTCCTCCCCTTCTGCAAGTCCTTCAACTACCACGTAACTGTTTCCGAGCCGGGGACCTAAGGTGATCTCCCGCAATTTAAACGTGGGCTCCTCCTCATCTGCCAGCCTGACATAAACGACTGACCGTTTCCCGGTCCACATGACCGCTGACCTGGGAATAACCAGGTTGTTTTTAAATTGATCTGTGTGTGCCTGAATCACTCCTGCTGCAAACATTTCGGGTTTCAGCTGTCCATTGTGATTTGGGAGTTCAACCCGTATTTTTGCCACCCGAGTCGCGGGATCCACAAAGGGATCCACAAACTTCACAGTAGCCTTGTATGTCTTCCCTGGCATCGCTTGAAGTGTATAGGTTATCTTATCGCCAGTGCGGATGAAAGGCAGGTCCTGCTCATAGGCATCGAACAAAACCCAGAGTTTCGACAGGTCGGCTATATCGAACAGGGTTGTTCCGCGGTTCACATAATCTCCCACATTGATACGTCGTGCCATGACAATCCCCGACGTGCCTGCAAGTACGGGAAACTCAGTAGTTATTTCTCCGGAATTCTCAATAGCTGCAATCTGATCAGGTGTCAGCTTCCATTGTCTGAGGCGTTCCCGGGCGGCTTCCAGAATGGCCGGCTGAATATCTTTCATCTTCATTGCCTCCAGCAAATCCTGTTGAGCCTTAATCAACTCCGGAGAGTATATCTTCGCAAGGATCTGACCTTTTTTGACCGTTTCACCGGTAAAATTCACATCCAACTCTTCGATCCGACCGGGGATATGGGCAGGTTGACTCTGCAATAACCGTTCATCGGGCTGTACCGTACCATAAAGCCGAATCTCCCTGGCAGACTGGTTCTTTGAAACCACGGAGGTCTGAACATGTGCCAACGCAATAGCCTCCGCAGAGAGCTGGATAGCTGTGGGATCCTGGGTCACACCGCCCTGCATCAGAGGGATCAGATCCATGGCACAAATCGGGCATTTCCCAGGTTCATGCATGCGGATCTGGGGATGCATGCTGCAGGTCCAGATCTCCTCCTGAGCCGAAACTCCTTGGTGTTCATGGCTATCAACTTGCTGCTGGGTTTCAGGCAGACCCTTCCCTGGTGAATGGAAAAATAACCATCCGGTAAAAAGTCCCAGACCTATCAAAAATATTGTTCTTATATATCTGTATACCTTGGTTTTACTTATTTCATTCACCTTGATATAATCTCTGAATTGCTTCATCCTTTTCATTATTATTTTTCTTTATTCAGTTTGAGCAACACCAGCCTTCGCCATCAGGCGGTCAAGAGTGGCCAGTGCAATATTATTTTCCACCATGGCTGAAATTTTAAGCAGTTCATAATCGAGTAACTGTTGCTCGATTTTCAGCAGTTCATCCAGCCCCGTACCTGAAACACTGAATTCCACGATCATCAGGTTGAGGGTTTTTTGTGCCAGGTGGGCTTGCCGGGTATAGAGCTGGATTCTTCTTATAGCATCGTTCTGCCTTTTTAGTACATTCTGATAATCTACAGAGAGGGAATTCCTCATGGCAGAGATTTGATTCGCGGTAGCCATGCTCAGGAATTCCGCCTCTTTTCTCTGGGCAGAGTATTTGCCCCGGTAGATGGGAAGTGTGATTTTTCCCATTGGCATGAACATGTCCTTCCCGTTCATCATCGACGTATTGCCATCCCTGGGGTTGATCAGCATGTAATCAATTCCCAAACCGAACATTGGGTAGCTCATCCGTTTCGACATCCGGATGCGCTCGTCAAAGGCCTGCTTTTCCATCGACAGCATATTCAGCATCGTATTGTTTGACCAGATGCTGTCGCGCGTAGCCAAGAAAGATCCGATTGGAAACTCCTGCCCGAGGGTATCCGGAAGAAATACAGGCATATCAGATCGCCGGTTCAGGAGGCTGTTCATTGTTGTGATCAAAACGGTTTGTTGCGATTTCCAGTCGGCCAGTCGGTTTTCCAGATCCCCCATTTCGATCTGGATCCGGTACAGGCTGATCAGGTCGGAAGAGCTACCCATTTGACCCATTCCGCCACCTGTCATGCTCCCCGGCATTTGGTCCATGTTCGATCCTGTTAATCCTCCTGTCTGACTACCTGAGGAGTTGCCAGACATCCCACCAGACATACCACCCTCCATTCTGCCGGCTGTATTTCCTGAAGCCTTTCCCTGCGATCCTGTGGAGTTACGCTGGATCGGTTGCTGACTGGAACCCGATTCATAGGTGCCGGGTGTCGATGTTGAGAAACGGGTGAGCGCAATCCGTTCAATGGCCTTCAGGAGCTCGAGGTTTTTTTGTGTTACACTGATCTGCGACCGATTCAGGTAGAGTTCAAGCCAGGCTTTCCGTACATTGAAGAACACCTCCTGCTTTACATCCCTGAATGATTCAAATTTTGCTTTCGCCATCAGGGAAGCTTCATCCCGGGCCGAACGAAGTGATCCAAACCAGGGGAACATCTGCATCAGCTGAAAGTCAGCCACCTGGTTTCCTCCCATCAGTTCCATGGGCTTGATGAAGACTCCAAAGCTGAATTCGGGATCAGGCAACCCTCCAGCCTGTGGTGCCTTCTCCTTGGCAGCCAGGTACTCGTTAAACTTCGCCTTAACAGAGGGATTGTTCTTTGCTGCAAGTTCAAGGTAAGCTGCCAGGGAGTCGTGCATAATAGTCTGACCCATCGAAATATCTGTACCCGACAGGACCATCATCACTATAAAAACCCTTAACAGGATTGTCTGAGGAGTACTCCAGGGAATCATCTTAAGAATCATCTTTTTTAAATGAGATCGAATTTTATTAACCTTCTTCATTTCGTATTTCGTATTTCGTATTTCGTATTTCGTATTTCTTATTTCTTATTTCTTATTTCTTGTTTCCCTTCTTACCGCATTTTCCCTCCAAATCGCCTGCAGCACCGGCACCACAAACATCGTCATCATCTGGATGATCATGCCTCCAAACGTCGGGATAGCCATCGGCACCATGATATCCGCCCCTTTTCCTGTAGAGGTGAGGACGGGGAGCAGGGCAATGATTGCTGTTGCTGCGGTCATCATGGCCGGGCGAACCCGCTTCTTTCCTGCCTCCACAACGGCTTCCTGAACCTCAAACACCGTTGAGGGTTTCTTTCGCTCAAACACCTGGTGGATATAGGTTCCCATGATCACGCCATCGTTGGTAGCAATTCCGAAGAGGGCAATAAACCCTACCCACACAGCCACACTGAGGTTGATCGTATGCATTTGAAAGAGGTCGCGCATATTCATCCCTGCCACAGAGAAGTCCATAAACCACCCCTCTCCATAGAGCCACAGCATAATAAAACCACCCGCAAACGCCACAAATACGCCGGAGAAGTGAATGAGAGAAGCAGTGATGGTGCGGAATTGGAAATAGAGTAGCAGAAAGATGAGAATCAGGCTGATCGGGACAAGGATTAGCAGTTGTTTTGTGGCCCTGACCTGCTGCTCGTAATTACCGGCGAATTTATACGTCACATTTTTCGGCAGCTGAAGCTCTCCGTCTTCGATTTTCTGCTTGAGTATCTTATCGGCCTCCTCAACCACATTCACCTCAGCGATGCCCGGGTGCTTGTCGAAAATAACGTAACCTACGAGAAAGGTATTCTCACTGCGGATCATCTGGGCTCCCTTCACATAATCGATGCTGGCAACCTCATTCAACGGGATCTGAGCCCCTGTCATAGTTGGCACCAGGATCCGGCCAAGGTCTTCGGGGTTGTCACGCAACTCCCTGGCATACCGCACCCGGATGGGAAATCGTTCCCTTCCCTCTACGGATGTACTCAAGGTCATACCGCCCACAGCCACCTCCAAAATCTCCTGGACGTCACTAACAGTTAATCCATACCTGGCCATCGCCTCCCTGTCGAGGTTGATCTCCAGGTAAGGGGCACCCACGGCCCTGTCATAGAACACCGAAGCGGCTTTGACGGAGGGAACATCTTTCATGGCCTGTTCAAAAGCCAGTCCTGCTTCTTCGATCGACTCCAGATCGGGTCCATATACTTTGATACCCATTGGAGCCCGCATGCCCGTTGAGAGCATCACCAGGCGTGTCTCAATCGGTTGCAACTTGGGTGCTGAAGTCAGTCCGGGCAGATTGGTGACTTTGACAATCTCTTTCCAGATGTCGTCAGGGCTTTTCAAAAACGATCGCCACTGCCTGAAATACTCTCCTCCTTTTTCGGGGATCAGGGAATCTGCCGGAATAATCCGGAAGCCATCCCTGTCGGGGTGATAGGTTGTTTCATCAATCAGCACGAAGTTGTCCTCTTTGTCCACCTTGAACCGCATCCGGTGTCCGTTTTCATCCAGGATAAATTCGGGGCGGTAGTTGATCGTGTTCTCGAACATCTGTACAGGTGCGGGGTCCAGTGCCGAGTTTACCCGTCCCCATTTGCCAACCGCCATCTCCACTTCGGGGATAGATATCAGTCCCCTGTCCAGCTTTTCAATGTAATCGAGGTTCTTCTCAATACTGGTATGTGGCATACTTGTCGGCATCAGCAGGAAAGAACCTTCGTCCAGGGCAGGCATGAACTCTTTTCCGATGCCCGGGAAGCTCTTATCCGCACCTCTCCAGAAAGCTGTTTCCCTTACATCGAGGTGTATTGCCTGGAGTCCATTCGCGGCCCACCCGAATATCTTGTCAAATCCCAGCCAGATCACTGCACCGAAAAGGATGGTGATCACAGGAAGAGATAAAAACTTCCATTTGTGTTTCAGGCACCAGCGAAGCATCGGCTCATAATAGTGGACAACGATAGAAAGTGCTCCCAGAATCAGGCCAATGATGCCAAGCACGAAAAGGAAATTAACGATCGAGCTGTTGTGTGCTCCCAGAGGCAGCCATTCGGCGGCCAGGTAGTACATGGCAAACAGCAAAATGATTGCAATGTTGATCAGGGTATGGAGGTGGGTGTACCGTTTTTCCCATTGAGGCTTTAGCAGGTTGTTGATGCCGATAGCCGAAAGCGCCAGCGCAGGCCAGTCTCCCCAGATAGCGACCAATAGAATGCCGGCAAGGATCAAAAGTCCATTCCACCACAATCGAATCCGTTTCTTATCAAACCGGAGGGAGAAAAGGAAGTAAGCCAATGTTGGCAGCACCACAACTCCCAAAATAAATGAGGCGGTCAGGGCAAATGTTTTGGTGAAAGCGAGTGGACGGAACAACTTCCCTTCGGAAGCCATCATGAAAAAAACCGGCAGGAAGCTGACAATGGTTGTTGAAAGTGCAACGGTAACGGCGGGTGAGACCTCCATCGTAGCTTCCTGAATCAGCTTCACAAGTTTTGGCCCCCGGGCCCCCTCATTTTCAGGCATCTCGATGTGTCGGACGATATTCTCCACATAGATGATCCCCACATCTACCATCACACCGATCGCAATGGCAATACCCGACAAAGCAACGATGTTGGCTTCCACACCCAGGTAGCGCATGATGATAAACGTCATCAAAACGGCCACGGGAAGCAACCCCGAGATGATGATAGATGCCCGCATGTTCAACAGCAATACAATGATGACAATGATGCTGATCAGGATTTCGTGCGACAGCGCCGATTCCAGGGTGCCAATCGTCTCCCGGATGAGACCGGTGCGATCGTAAAACGGAATAATGGTGACCTTGGAAATCGTTCCGTCTGGCAATACTTTCTGTGGCAATCCCTGCTCTATCTCCTTAATTTTATCCTTGACATTATTGATCACCTCCATCGGATTGGAGCCATAGCGGGCTACCACCACCGCTCCAACAGCTTCGGATCCCTCTTTGTCTAGTCCTCCCCTGCGTGGTGCAGGTCCGAATGAGACATGTGCCACATCCTTGATCCGGACCGGCACGTTATTCCGAACGGTAATTACCGAGTTGTCCAGGTCACTCAAACTCTTGATATAGCCCAATCCCCTGATCAGGTATTCCACCTGGTTCATTTCGATGGTTTCGGCCCCGATGTCGAGGTTGCTTTTCCTGACAGCCGTCATCACATCCATCAACGAGACCCCGTATGCTTTCAGCGCATCGGGGTTGACATCAACCTGGTACTCCTTGATGAAGCCTCCCACGGAAGCCACTTCAGAGACCCCTTTGGCGGTAGCCAGACTATATTTCACATAAAAATCCTGCAGTGTGCGGAGTTCCTGCGGACTCCAGCCACCGGTGGGCTTGCCGGTCTTTGGATCCCGGCCCTCCAGCGTATACCAGTATATCTGTCCAAGAGCTGTGGCATCCGGGCCCAGGGTTGGCTGAACACCCTGCGGCAACGTCCCTGTAGGCAACGAGTTTAATTTCTCCAGAATCCGGGATCGACTCCAGTAAAAGTCGACATCATCGTTAAAAATGATGTAAATAAACGACATCCCAAACATGGAGGTGCTGCGGATGGTGCTTACACCAGGGATTCCAAGCAACGCAGAGGAGAGTGGATAGGTTACCTGATCCTCGATATCTTTGGGAGACCGTCCCATCCATTCTGTGGCTACAATCTGCTGATTCTCACCAATGTCGGGGATAGCATCCACCGGGACAGGATCTCGCGGGAGAAAATCGATGGGCCAGTTAAACGGAGCAGTAACCAATCCCCAACCGATGAAGGTCAGCAGCAGGAGCATGGAGACCAACCGGTTTTTCAGGAAATATCCAATGATTTTGTTGAGCATTGTGTAATGAAATTTTAGATATCAATCAGTAATTCAAGGGCCTTCCCTTCGTGTCCTTTGTGTTATCCTTGGTGTTCCTTCGTGGTTAAAATATTTACCACAAAGGACTCAAAGTGCACACAAAGGGCTCAAAGTATCTTCACCGAAAACATCCAGTGAATTAAGTAATATCTTCCGGGGAGGGAATTTTGATTGAATGAAGGAGGATTACGAGGGATCCACCCGCTCGGGGAGGCAACACATAAGAGTGGATGATGGGATCCAAAAAAATTGATTCATCCAGTGATCCGGCATCAGGCATCCGGAAATCAGGCATCTCGAAGGAGATCTCAGAAACAGCCAGTTCCTGAACCGGCATCATGAAGATGATCGGAGCTTTGAGATAAGTAACTTCGTTTTTGCACTTGTCGGGGTGCTCTGAATCACATGCGTCATGATTCTCATCGGTACAGCATGTGGGTCCCATCGGTCCCATCGGTTCAGTTGGTATCTCAGCAACAGCGCAACAACTATGATTGTGACCGGCAGGTTCGGCAGTCTGTGCCATTGGGACAGGGCATCCGCAGATATGATGATAAATTGCCACACCCGTGGTGCTGAAGAGCATCAGGGCTGCAAATATCATGATACTGAGTTGCCTGAGAACGGCCTGCATAAGATGAATTATTTAGATATAAGACTACAAAGATATAAAAAACTTGCGGGAGGTCCAAGTTATTTTGAATCCTTTTAAATAACCATTTCAAATAATAGCAGCCTTACAGAGCAGTGGTGCAAATACAAATTTATTTCGCTATTTCGCTACCTCGCTA
>JACZJJ010000011.1 GCA_014860625.1 Bacteroidales bacterium
GGCAGTTGGCAGTTGGCAGTTGGCAGTTAGCAGTTGGCAGTGATCCAGTGATCCAGTGATCCAGAGTCAATCTTTTAAACATCTGACAGAAAAGGCATTTAGTCTGTAAGAGGGATAATAGGATACTCCATGATCGTAGTCGTTCAGGCCATGAGCCCAAGCCTTGTATGGGCCATGGGAGGTGGAAGACCAGATCAAGGTAGCAAATCCTTCAAAATCCCAAACCATGTTTATGAAACGAGTACCACTCAGCGGGGCATTGAAACCTGAATAGCCGCTGTAAAGCAATGGTTTAGCAGCAAATGCATTGTTGATGAAGTAGGCAAACAGTGTCTCCCAATCGCTCTGTGAAGGGATATGCCAGCCGGGCAAACAAAGGCCCTGGCTCTGTTCCTCTTCCCGGTAGGTCATCATTTCATCCCATTGGTAGAGCCCGCCATACTGTGCACATTTACCTGCGGATTCTTGCAAACAGAACTTTTCCGGGATACAGTTATCGCGTTGAAGATAGGAGCTGGGCGTCCTAACCCCATAGTTCAGGTTCCTGGCCAGCCAGCACTGAGTGCCGATATTGACGGTGGGATACTGCTGGCTATCGCGGATATCAATAACGGTGTCCCCGCATAGATGTGTCGTGGGGTTTACAATCGTGAGGGTCTGACTGGCTTGAGATTCACATCCATATGCATTGCTGTATGAATAGGTTACCAAATGGGTGCCCTCTCCGGCAATTGCAGGAAAGAGGATATTGTTGATAATCCCGTTTCCCGAGAAGGTTCCCTGCAGCGGGACTCCCCCCCGGAGAATCACTGGTTGGGCGTTTGTGGTAGTTAGTGTGTCATGACAAAGAGTTAGGGTCACAACAGGGGGTGGGCTGACCCACACTGCAACCACATCATGGGTGCCTGGGCAATGATTGATTTCCGGAAATATTGAATAGATGACCGATTCCATTGAGGTGCCGGTATTAAAAAGTTGTTGGGAAATCACTGAACCGCTGCCGGGAGAATATCCGGTAATGTTTACTGAACTGCTTAAGGCTGTCCATGAAAATGTTGCGCCGGTTATGTTTGAACCCAGGTTGATCGATGAACTCTCTCCCGAACAGAGTGTTTGACCTGGAGGAGTAAAAATGACGTCGGCAACCGGAAATACTGTTACAATATACGTTGAGTCATTCCCAAAGCAACCTTCTGCTTCAGGGGAAACAATATAGGTGGCCTGTTCTTCCCGGAAGCCACTATTGACAAGTGTTTGCGCGATGAATGAGCCTGTGCCGCCGGAATACCCGCTGATGTCCGGTGTACTCCCCATGGCCGACCAAAAATAAGTTGTCGCTGGTATTTGGGAGGAGATGGTGATAGCTGTGGTTGATCCGGAGCAGATCGCAAGGCTCGCTGGAAGAAAAGAGATCGCAGGCCGTGGTTTAACGAGAACAGAGATGGAGTCGGGGAGGCCGGCACATCCACTGGATGAAGGAGTCACAACATAGGTCACTGAAGCGGGTATTGCTCCTGAGTTGATTAGCTCCTGCCTGATATGATTGCCGGTATCTGCCGTAAACCCTGAGACCCAGGGAGAGGATGAGTTGGCTGTCCAGCTGAACATCGGCCCGGTTACATGGGATAAAAGGAATATATCGATGGTGTCGCCGGAGCATACTGTGTCTGTGACAGGGTTGAAGAAAACATCTGGAACCGGGGATACCTCTACCTGAGCTGATGTGTTGGCGCCCAGGCAACTTTCTGCAACCGGGGTGACAGTATAGGTCACCGTTTCAACGTCAAATCCAGTGTTCGTCAGGATTTGTGCTATCACATCCCCGGAGCCGTCTCCATATCCTGAAACACTCCCCGAACTCCCCGTGGCTGTCCAGTTGAAGAGGGTACCAGAAACATTCCCACGCAGCAGAAGTTCCGTAGTGTCGCCGTTACAGAGAGACTGGCCGGCCGGTTCAAACCACGCATCAGGAACCGGATGTACCAGCGCTCCAAATTCTGCTTCAGGACCGGCACATTCCTGGGCGGTGGCAACAATGAAATAGGTTACGGTTTGATTCGTATAGGCGCTGTTGAAAAGTGTCTGTTTGATCGTATCGCCTGTTCCGGAGGAAAAGCCAGTGACACTACCGGAACTGCCTGATGCCGTCCATGTGAAGGTGGAACCTGTGATGGAGGATTGCAACGGGACCGTAAGGATATCACCGGAGCAGATGGAATCGCCCGGAGGGTAGTTGGTAACGAAAGGAGCTGGCTTGACAAGCACATTAAATGTGACCGGCTCTCCTGCACAGGTGTTAAAAAGCGGTGTGATGACGTAGGCGACCACTCCGGAAGTGGTCAGATGGTTTGTTAGCGTTTGTGTGATGGAGTTTCCGGTTCCCGGCAAAAATCCTGTAATGTTGCCGATGGCACATGAGGCGCTCCAGGAAAAGGAGGTGCCGGGAAGATTGGCAGTCAGCGAGATGTTTGTTGAACTGCCCGAGCAAATTGTTTGGGAGAGAGGAGTGGTTGTCATCACAGGAGCTGGAGAGAGGGTAAGGATCGCCGTATCCCGTTTGATACATCCGTCAGCATCCGTGCGCGTCACCATGTATGTAGCAGCGCTCCCGGTGGTGTATGTGGGCCCGGTCCCGACATTCGGCAACCCTGCAGTCAGGTTGCTCCAAACGAAACTGCAGCCTGTGCACACTCCGGCATCGAAAGTATAAGTCAATCCATCACAGATCACGGCATCCGGACCAATTGTAAGGGGTGCCACCGTATATTGCGAAACGATTACCGTGTCGAAATCTTCGCACCCGAAATGGGTCACCTTCACCCAATATGATCCAGGAGTTCCAACAACGATGGATGAGGTGGTGGCACCTGTGGACCACAGATAGCTGCTGAATCCCAAACCGGCATTGAGTGCGGTGGTGGTGCCTGGACAAATTGTACGGTCGGCTCCCAGATTTACAACAGGCGCTGGTCCAACTACTATGTTCTTACACAGGCTGGCTTGGTTTGCCTGGCCTTCATTCACGATGAGTTGTACATTATAAATTCCAGGCTGGGTATAAGAATAGGCTGGTGGGTTATAGAGGGTAGAGGAAGGGACTGTTGAGCTGGTGCAGGGGAGAAAACGCAAACGGGTGAGGGTGAAATTTTGGCGGTTCGTCACATAGAGAAAAAGTGTGTCACCTACCCTGAACAAATCGGAGAAGTGTGCCGGTCGACTCATCCCGCCAATGTTTCCAAGGGATGTTCCCGTAACTGGTCCCGTAATGCCGAAAGGGAAATTCAATCGCCATATCAGGTCACTGGAAGAGGTTGAGTAGTTCAGTTGAAAGCCATTGGTGCCTTCGCAATCGCGGATGAGGGTAATACCTCCAGGGTTGATACCCGGACAAACGATACCAAGGTTAATACCTGTTGGGTTGTTTAACAGGGAAGTTCCGAAAGAGAGACGGGTGTATGTATTGTTTCCTGTATTGGCCACCATTCCGTACCAGTTGCCGTTCTCCTGAATCAGCTTGAACGATGCCGGTATATTGATTGAACCGGGCGCTCCCAGATCGGTCAATACAGGAATATTCAACAGGCTGTTCCCAAAGTTCAACCGAACCAGCTTGTTCCCCGTACTGCATGTAAGGTATCCCACCCAGATGCCGTTTTCGTTCAGGATCTCAATACAATGGGCAACATTCAACATACCGTACGGACCAAGCATGGTTGCCGTAGGTGTGTTGCTCAGGGATGAGCCAAAACTTAACCGCACAATATTTGTGTTGTTGCAAACAAAAGCGTACCATTGGCCACTTTCCTGTTTTACCTCAATACCCAGAACACCATTGGTGAGCATTCCGAAGGAACCCAGGTTGGTTGAACTGACCGGATTATTGCTGAAGCTGGTCCCATGGTTATACCGGATTACCGATGTGCTCCCCTGGTTGGTTATGAAGGAATAACAGGTCGATCCGTCTTTTGCAAGAGCCATGTATACCGGGATGTTGAGCAGGCTTCCGGGATTGCCGATATTCACTCCTATTGGGTCATAACTGGTATTCCCGGAGCAGAAATTCCAGTAATAAGTGGAGCCGCCGGAAGTTTGGTTTGCAACGGTCACTGTTGCTCCCACACAAATTGAATCAGGAACTGTGAAGTCCGCAATCAGGTTACAGGGTGGAGCACTCACAACAATACTTTTGCAGATACTGGCCTGGTTTGGTAGTCCCTCGTTTACCAGTAACCTGATATTGTAGATTCCGGGAGAGTTGTATGAAAACGAAGGGGGATTAAACAAGGTGGAAGAGGGAATGGAGGCATTGCTGCAGGGTGGGAAAGACAATCGTGTTAGTGTGCCGGTGCCGCGGTTGGTGATGTAGGCAAACAACGTGTCATTTTGCCTGAAGATCTCTGAAAAGCTATGCGGCTGGTTCAAGGATCCGATATTTCCAAGAATTGTCCCGGTAACGGTTCCGGAAACACCGGTGGGGAATAGTAGTTTTCCGAGTTGGCCGGATGACAGATAATTAACAAAATAGCCTGTTGTTGTTTCGCAATCTCTCAGGAAGGTAAGCCCCACAGTGGAATTAAACCCGCCGGGATTTCCCAGGTTCTGAGCCGTTGGGGTATTCAACAGGGATGTCCCAAAAGAAAACCTTGCGAGGTTATTGCTGCCGGAACTGACCAATAGGTACCACTGAGAATTTTCAAAGATGATAGAGAGGGCACTTGGTGTTGATAATACGCCCATGTTGCCAAAGTCAGTGAGCGCAGGGGTATTCGTCAAACTTGTACCAAAGTTGAATCGAACCAGTTTGTTCCCTGTTGAACAGGCCGTGAACCCAATCCAGGTCGTACCTTGTTTGATAATCTCAAGACCATGAGGCATGTTCAATGCTGAGAAAGGACCTATATTGGTTGCAGTTGGCGTGTTCCATAAAGAAGTTCCAAAGTCCAACCGGATCAGGGTGTTCAAGCTGCAAACAAAACCATACCATTGTCCGTTGTCGTATTTCACCTGAATGCCTTCCTGGTTGAAGCTGATCAGTCCGAATGTTCCAAGGTTGGTCCATGAAACAGGATTGTTCGCAAAACTTGTCCCGTGAAAATATCGCACAACGCCAACCCCCTGGCAGCTGACAAAAGAGAAACAGTCATTCCCCTCTTTAACCAGGGTCAGATAGGTGGGAATGCTGAGTAAACTTCCCGGATTACCAATGTTTACTCCAGAGGGGTCGTTGTTGGTATTTCCCGAACAAAAATTCCAATAATAGGTAGATCCACCTGTTGAAGTGTTGGTCAATGTGATCGTTTCCCCAACACAAACGGTATCCGGAGCAATAAAATTCGCAATGACGGTTTGGGAACAGGCATCCGGTGGAAGCAGCAGCGTGAGAGGCAGTATTAGGAGTAGTAACCGGGATGCCATGGAGCATGAAATATTCATAACAAAGATAAATTAAACACATCTGAATAGCAACTATTTTTAATCCAAATCCGTTTTTCATGCTGTGAATCTGTTAACAATAATGAAAATATCTTACCTTTGTGCTCCCTGAATGCATCAATGCTTCGGATCATAGAAAATTATCGGGTATTATGAATGAGTTATTGATAGAACCTATTGAGAATTACGGGCTTAGTAAAGAAGCAAGGCCCAAGGTGCTCTTTTCAACCATTGGTATCGTTGGATGTGGTACGGTAGGACAGGATCTTACGATTACTGCTTCGAAACACGGCATCGAGGTGATCTTCCTCGAACTCAGCGAAGAACAGATCGCGAAGTCTTTCCAGGAAATCACAAAAGAACTTGATAAGCAGATCAACCATTGGGGGCTCACGCCAAGTGACAAGGCGGCAATTCTTTCAAGGATTAAAGGAACAGTCTCCTATGCGGATTTTAAGGATTGTGAGCTCGTTATTGATGCCATCCGATCGAAACAGAGGGAGTCAAGCCTGATCATGAGAAAGCAGATTTTCCGGAATATCGAACAGAATGTTAGTCCCGAATGTATCATTGCAACAAATTCCTCGACGTTGGTAATCACTGAAATGTCGTCGGAACTCGAGCATAAGGAACGGTGTGTGAGTATGCACATTTCAACCACTGCACCTGGTGCCAGTGTGGCTGAGGTCGCAAGGGGTCTTCATACCTCAGATGAAGCCTACGACAAAGTCATGAAATTTGTGGATCTTCTCGACAAGATCTCGATTCCTGTCATAGAATCGCCCGGCTTAATCAGTGTCAGGCTGTTTGTGGTTCTCCTGAACGAAGCATGTGAGGTGTTGATGGAAGGGGTTGGAACAATGGAAAATATTGATCTTACGGCTCGTGCCAGCTTTAACATGCCTCTCGGACCCTTTGAGCTGGCGGATAAGATCGGCCTTGAAAAGGTGCTCCGCTGGATGGAGAATCTCTATGGTGAGTTTGGAAATCCCCGGTATATCGCTTCCCCTATTCTGAAAAAGCTGGTCCGCGGAAACAAGTTAGGAAGAAGTACCTGTTCAGGATTCTATGAGTACGATTGCGAAGGTGAAAATATCTCTAAAAAAAACAGTTGAAGAATGAATATTCTCGTTTTAAATTGCGGAAGCTCTTCCATCAAATACCAGCTCTTCAACATTGAGCACAAGACTGTACTTGCCAAAGGCATTGTTGAGAAAATCGGGCTGAAAGGCTCATTCATGAAGTTTGAGAAGCCTGATGGGACCAAGGTGAAGCTGGAGGGTGAGGTGATTGATCACAGGGTTGGGATTGAATACATTTTGGGAGTTTTGATAAGTAAGAAACATGGTTGTATTGATTCACTTTCCGAAATCGATGCGGTTGGCCACCGGGTAGTTCATGGTGGAGAACGGTTCAGGGAGAGTGCGTTGATTACTGAAGAGACGATCCGGGATGTCAAGGCATGTATTCCTCTGGCACCCATTCACAACCCTGCAAATCTAAGTGGAATTCAGGCAATGCAGACCTTGCTGCCTCTCGTCCCGCAGGTCGCTGTTTTCGATACGGCTTTTCATCAAACCATGCCGGAGCATGCTTACATGTATGCCATTCCCTATTCATTGTATACCAAATATGGTATCCGCCGGTACGGATTTCATGGAACAAGTCACTATTATGTTGCCCGCCGTGCGTGTGAGATCCTGAATGTGGACATGGGCACGAAAAAAATTATCACCTGTCACCTCGGAAACGGATCCTCCATGGCCGCCATCCTCAACGGTCACTCGATCGATACCTCCATGGGGGTTACTCCAGTAGAAGGATTGATCATGGGTACAAGGGCCGGGGATACCGATCTGGGCATCATGACTTTCGTGGTTGAACAGGAGGAGTTAAGCATTAAGGTAGCAGATACATTGTTCAACAAACACAGTGGGATGCTTGGGATCACAGGGATTTCGTCAGACATGCGTGAGATTGAGAAAGCCGCGGAAGAGGGACACGAGCGGGCGATCCTGGGACTTGCCATGTACCGCTATCGGATTAAGAAATATATTGGCTCATACATAGCGGCTCTGGGCGGACTGGATATGCTGATTTTCACCGGCGGTATCGGCGAGAACGATTGGAAAACACGTGAAGCCTGCTGCAATCACCTGGAATGTATGGGAATTGAATTTGATCCTGAACGGAATAAGGGTGTGCGCGGACAGGAAAAAGTGTTGAGCAAACCCTCTTCACGGGTTACGGTCATGACGGTTCCAACCAACGAAGAGTTGATCATCGCTGAACATACCCAGCGGATAGTGGATGTGGTTGAGCAGTGAACGTTGGTGAACTAAGCTGCGTGCTTATTAGTCGTAGTGATACCGACAACTATATATGAAGAGTTCCTCCCCGATTACTTGGTAGACAAGCCTGTGTTCTCTGTCGATTCGGCGTGACCACAGTCCAGCAAGATCATATTTCAATGGTTCAGGTTTACCTAATCCTTGGTATGGAGTCCATTGAATATCTTTAATTAGAGAATGTATCTTTTGTAGGATCTTCTTATCTTCAGATTGCCAGGATAAATAATCCGCCCATGTATTCTGTGAAAATGTAATTTTCATTAATCTTCAATTAATTCCTTTTGAAATGATTTTCCTGACTTCATTTGGTGTATAGATTCATATAATCTATCAGAATTTGCTTTAGAACTTAGCAAATGAACAGTTTCAAGAATTGAGTTGAATTCATCCAATGAGATTAATACTGAACCTTTGCCAGTACCTCTTTTAATTATCAGGGTCTCATTGTTATTTTCAACATCATCAAGATACTGTTTTAGCTTGGTTCTAAATTCCGTGAAATTTGCCGCTTTCATTTTTGTTATCTTTATAAGTTATCAGATAAGTACAAATATAAGTACTTTATTCGTAACTTTTACATGTTCTGAAAATTTTCTTCAGCATGATCCACCTCGATAATGCGTTATTTTGCCTTATTTTGGGGCAACCAACCTTTACTTAATGCAGAGTTTATCTAATCTAATAATCAGCAGTTCGTTTATGAAAAATATGTATTATCTTTGCATTACATATTGATATGAGATAGACCCCATAAGTTAGGGTTTAACATATAACATAATGTAATGGGAAAGAGTACTTATATATCGACCAATCTCAATCAAAAGCAAATCCAGTTTATGCTTTTGCTGGATGATCTGGAGATCGACATATTTTCACTGGAGGAACTGAAGAAGCAGGCCGAAGCGCAGTTTAATAATATTTCTGAACTTGTTGAAAACCTAGCCAATAAGAAAATTCTATTACGTATTGAGCGGGGGAAGTATTGCCGGGCTAATTTTCGTGACGAAAGTGTGATCGGATGTCGTCTCGTTGAGGATGGGGTAATTGCTTACTGGTCAGCCCTGAATAAGCATGGAATAACTGAGCAGTTTCCTAACCAGACATTTATTCAAACCACCCGGGTTAAGCAACACAAGATTGTATTCGGAGTTCCATATAAGTTTATCAAGATAAATCCTGAAAAGCAAACCGGGATAATTGATGAGGGATATGGTAATCATCGCTTTCGGATCACTGATATTGAGAAGACGTTTGTAGATTGTTTCGACCTTCCTCAATATTGTGGCGGATACGATGAACTGATCCGGGCCTTCAACAAGGTACCACTCAATGGGAACAAACTAATCAGCTACACGAAGGATACAAGGAATTACAGCGTAGTGAAAAGGATAGGATTTCTCGCCGAACTATTAGATAAGCCTGGATTAAAGAGTTTTGTCAGGGAATCAAAGAAGAATATCAACAAACGGTATACGTTGTTCGATCCAAGAGGTGAAGACCAGGGAGAATTTGTGAATGGTTGGCGATTACGATTGAACATGAGCCGTGAAACTATCTTACAAATCTGTAACACTTCTTTTTGATGATATTACAAAAAGAGATCATTATTCTGGCAGAACAACAGGGAGTTTCTAAAAGTACTATCGAAAAAGACTGGGTGCTTAGTCATTTTATTGCAGCTATTTATTCCCAACGAGAGTTGGCGGAAAGCCTGGTTTTCAAAGGAGGAACTTGCCTGAAAAAATGTTGGATCCCGGATTACAGGTTCTCGGAAGACCTTGACTTTACTTCCATCAATCCAGCGTTCATCCTGACCCGCAAACATTTAGAAGGAATTTCTGATTATCTAAGGAAGAATGAAGGAATTTCGACTTACCTTGAATTCAAGCGACCGTTAAGGTTTAAAAACAGAATCACGGGATATGAAGCCAAATTAAAGTACTGGGGAGCGGATCACCCGGCTAATACTGCTCCTCCGCCTCCTGATCGATGGTCGACCAGCATAAAGATGGAGGTGATACTTTATGAAACAATATTATTTCCAGCGGCTCAAAAAACGATCCTTCACGATTATTCCGACAAGATCAAATTGACAACAAACCTAATCCCTTGTTACACAATTGAAGAATCCCTTGCGGAGAAGATTCGAGCCCTGATTCAGAGATCTTATTCCGCACCGAGGGATCTTTATGATATCTGGTACCTGACCCAGAACTTCCTGGATCTTGATTACAAAGGAATAGGAGAAGCATTTCATGAAAAAGTGCGCTATAAGAAGCTTGAATTTAATGGAATCCAGCAACTTCTTAATCCAGCGAAGGACAAGGTATTAAAAGCTGCCTGGAAAAGTAGTCTTGAACATCAGATACCAAGAGGAAAGTTACCAGATTTTGAAACAGTTAAGGAGAAATTAATAATAGTCTTGAAAAGGATTCTCGAATAATCCCAAAAGAGAATCCTACGGCCATGATACCTAACAAAATTCGTTTTTCAGAGCAAAAAAGCGAAATGCAAAGTGCTGCAAATCAGCGAGAAATGAGCTAAATCGGTGGACTAAGCCAAAAAAAATCAAGTCCACCGATTAGTCCACCTGGGAATATGCGTTTTTTGGCCTTTTTTTACCATTTTTTGCAAAAACAAAACCACTGAAGTAATTAGTTTTCAGTGGTTTGCGTTTTTTTGCCTTTCAGGCCTGTGGAGCTGGAGGGATTCGAACCCTCGTCCAAACAGGTAGCAACAATGCTTTCTACATGCTTATCCTCTGGTTGATTGTCGGGACCCAACCGGCCAGTGGCCAACCTATCCGATCCGTAGTTCCTTTATTTCGCTGTGATGCCGGAACCTCACCACACCTATCTCAACTTTTTTGATGCCTCATCCGGAACACCGCTGAGAAAGGTTTTCCGGGAGACAAAGGCGCATTAACTTCTAAAGTTACGCAGCCATCTGATATTGATAGTCGCCAGTTATTATGGCTTGCACAGATGTTTTTTCGAGACCCCTGTACAGAAACTCGGCATGCTTACAAGGCCACTTCGCTGCTGTCAAAACCGGTCAGCCCCTTGAAATACCACGATTTATCGCAGTATAATTGAATGCAAAGATACGAATAATCAGGACTCCTTTAACGCCAGTATCGCGTTTACGAAAGAGGAGATATCATACGAATTGTTGAAGATCTTGTAAAGTTCGGCAACAATGGGGAAATGGTCACCGACGACCAGTTTCTTGGAGAGCTCTTCATAGAAGATATTCACAGCCGTTTTTCCTTCAAGCACCAGTTCGTGTGAAACATGCTCAGTGAAAAAGCCTTTCCCAATCAACAACCCGAGTGTCCTGTTCCGGCTAAGGTCGTTCAGTGCCGTAAGCGTGAAGTCGCCATATCCGCAGTAGTTGAACAGAGTTGTTTCCGATCCCCCGAAATGGAGCAGAATTCGTCGCATCTCACGAAATGCCTTGGTCAGGATCAGGAACCTTAAGTTGGGGGAATTGAACTGGGCATCAATAATCCCAAGAACGATGGCATAGATGTTTTTCAGGATGCTGAGAATCTCCACGCCGGTGATGTCGGCCGTATAATCCAGATAAATGGAGGTATTTAAAAACATGTTCCTGAACGTGTTCACCTGACTCTCATCAGAATATCCAAGAGTAAATCCAGTCGGAAGGAGTGTGATGATTTCCCTGGCAAAGGTGGGTCCTTTCATCGTACAAACCGGATTGGGAAACTGTTGCTGCAGGCATTCGCAAATTGTTTTGTGTTCGGTCCCGAATCCTTTGGCCAGGTTTACCAGAATCGCCTTCTCAGGAATAAAGGAACGGATTGATTCCAGGTATTCAATGATATACACAGAAGGGATTGCCAGAAACAGGACCGATGAGTCGCGGATCACCTGGTTGTTGGTGGTCGCTTTCAACTCGCGATTCAACTGGATTGACGGGAAATACTTTGGGTTCTGGTGGTTAAAAGTGATTGCGTGAACCGCTTCATCATCGATCGAATGCAGAATTACACGGTATTCAGGCTTCGATGAAAGGATGTTTCCCAGTGCAGTGCCAATCGCACCGGCTCCAATAAAAGTAATCTGTTCTTGGTTTGCGTTCATAAAACAAATGTAAACATTTCCAGTGCCTACGACCTCTTCTCATCCGAAAAATAGATGGAAACCAAAACGCCCTCATCTCCTGAGTATTCGAGTTTTCCCTCCAGTTGCTCAATCAGTAATGCAATGATTTGAGATCCCATAGACGTCTGATTTACAGGAGAATATCCAACAGGGAGGCCCGGACCATTATCCCTGATTGTAAGCCTGTGTGAATATTGCTTGTTGGGATCTGCATTATCATGACAGGGTTTAAGATCGATCCACAATTCTCCGGCAGGGTTATCATCAAGAGCATATTTGAAGGCGTTTGTAAGAACTTCATTGCAAATAAGCCCGAGTGGGAGCGCTGTTTCTACATCCAGAATACATGTCTCAATAGAGGAGTGAATCTTGAGAGGCTGACTGTTGTAGGCCCGGGAAATGATGCCAGTCAATTGCCCAAGGTACTCCCCGAAATGAATGTAATCGATGTCGTGCGATCGGTAAAGCAGCTCGTGAACCAGCGACATGGTTCGTATGCGTCCCTGAAGTTCCGTCAGAAAAACCTTGAAATCTCCCGGATGGGAACTCACCTTTTGCATATTCATCAGGCTGATCAGGATGGCAAAATTATTCTTCACCCTGTGATGAACCTCTCTGAGCAGCAGCTCTTTCTGTCGTGCATTTTCGGAGAGTGATTCTTCAAAGGCAACCCTTTCGGTGATATCGCGGATTACCGTGATTGTCTCGATCAGCTTCCCCTTATTGTTATCAAAGATTGGGTTCATCAAACTTTCCGACCAGAAAAGAGAGCCATCTTTGCGTTTTGACTGATGCGTTAACATAACGGGCTCTTTTGTCCGGATCATTTCAACGTACTGGTTTCTCAACTCTGCCTTGAAACTATCAGGAATCAGATTCGCGAGCGCTGGGATTGAATCAATCTCATTCAGACCATATCCGAACATTTGTAAAATGGATGGGGAGACATAAAGGTATTGCAAATTCCGGTCCATTCGAACGATGAGATCGAGGGTGTGATCGGTTACAAAGCGATATAACTCCTCGCTTGTCCGGAGCTGGTTTTCAGTTATTTTTCTCTCCTCAATCTCTCTGTTTAGCTGTTTGTTAATCCGTTCAAGCTTACTCTTTCCCAATTTGTTCCGCTCAAAAATATAAGCCATGATAAGAATCAATGCCCCAATAGCACCGATTATAAGCTGCGTTATCAGCTCTGAATAACTTCTGTTTTTGATTTCAAGAAACTGAATTTCAATTTCCTGCTGAAGTAGCTGGTTTTGTGACTCAATGTCTTGAATCTGAGATTTGATTTCAGTCGCCAATATTTCCGATTTTGTTCTCTCGTTCAGGTATTCTTTGTATGATTCGAAAAATAATTCGTAATTTATAATGGCGTCCTTTAATTTATTTTGTTCCAAATAAAACCGATAGAGTTGTAAATAGGCATCTTGTATTGGATAATTGATCCCGGATTTTAGAGCAGTATTCATTCCCTTTTTAAGATAATGCTCAGAAGAATCAATTTGTCCAAGGTAGTAATATGTCTTGCCAATGTTCACATAGGAGTGACTAAGTAAGGTCAGGTTTCCAACAGCCTCTCTCTCTCTAAGAGCTAATAGGTTATACTTTAGCACATTAGGGAAATTTTTCTTAAGTCGATAGACATGGGCTAATCGTGTGTATAGAATCCCTTTCTCTTGTATGAATGGTGTTTGATCAAAAAAATCCATTGCTTTATGATAGGCTTTGACCGCCTCGTTATATTCACCCAATTCAATATTTATATCCCCCGTCAACTTGTTAACCTTGGCCAACATTTCATTATCGCTGTCGAGCAGAAAACATTCAAATGCCTTTTTTGAGAAATCAAACGCTTTGGGGATATCCCTCTTCTCATAGTAGTTCTGGGCGAAATTATAATAGACCCATCCCATCTTCTTCGTATGACTGTTCTCTGAGGCAATTTTAAAGGCAGTCTCAAGGTACTGTTCTGAACGTTCAAAATTTTTAATGTCAAAATAGAGCCCGGCTATCCGGAGATTCGCATTGATCTCTAATGAAATGTCAGGAATTTGCTTCGCCAGGGTTAAGTAATCCATATACATGCTCAAACTCTTTGCGAACTCATCCAAATTCATGTAATACCTGCCGAGAATTTCAGCGGCCCTGGCTTCCCCTATCAGATAATTGATTTTTTTGGACAGGTACAACGCTTGCTCAGCCTTCTTGTTGACATCAGCAGTATTGATCTCAATAGCTATTGTGGATAAAGCCAGAAGGGTGTCAATCCTGTTTTTAATAAACAGATAACTGTTCGAAGAGGCTCCATCCTGAGACAGGCAGACCTGTGAAAGGAAGATCAGGCAAGTCGCTGCTAAAACGGTTAGACTCCTACGCAACATATGATTATGGTTATTCAGTACTACGAAAAACAGCGGTCAATTTAGTGATAAATTCCGGATATACTTTTGTTGCATCAGATTGTTGTTCCCATGTTTCTCTTGCTGCCCGACGCATATTCTGGATGGATTTGCTTTTCAGCAATTCTTCCAGTTGTTGTCCTGTATCCGAAGGTGAAAAGTCTTTGGGTATTAATATTCCGTTCGTTGTGTTCACCAGTTCGCCTGTGCCTCCAACATCTGTTGCCACTACCGGGATGCCAAATGAAAGTGCCTCCATGATGGAAACAGGCACCCCTTCCGAAGAACTTACATTGAGAAAGAGATCAATGGGAGTTTGGGCGTAAAAATCGAACAATTGATCAGGAGTTACGTTTCCGCTAAGAACACAGGTAACATTTTTGGGCAAATCGTTGCAAGCATCCTGAAGTTGCACCATCTCCGGCCCATCGCCAAAATGGAACCAGCGGATTTGCAGCGAGGTGAATTTTAAGATTTCAGCGATCAGGCGTACTCTTTTCGTATATGTGATTGATGCACATGAAACAATTGTATATGATAAATGATCTCTGTCTTTCCACGGATTCAGACCGTGATCATTCGTACCTAACCGGGCAAGATCAAATTTTAAAGAATATTCCGGATAAGATCTCATCAGATATTTTTTACCGAATTCGGAGATCGTATAAACCCGGGTAACGCGTTGGATCTGTTTTTCTCTGAAAGGGATATACCCGCCATATAATTCCTCATAAAGATCACTTCCATGCATTCGAACAATGATGTTCTTGAATTCCATGGAAATGAACGGTAGTAATTGACTCCATCTTTGCCCCCAGTAAAAATACAATAGTGTATTGTTGGGATCGTGTGTTGTTTTGATAACATTTTTAAATACAGGGAGGTATGTCCTCACGAATAGAAAAACAGTAAGCCAATGACGGAACTTAGAAGGATTCCGATACGCTTTCGATTTCAGTAGATCCTGCATCAGCTGACCCATTTTCCCTTGCCCTGTTATTCCACGATAAAGTAATAATATCTTGGATTTGAAGTTTTTATGCCGGGGCTCTATCATATCAACTCCTTGAGGAACTGGTCGTTGTGCTGAATTCCCGGATGTGTCTAGAGGGATGATCGTTATGCTTCTAAAGGCTTTTTGAAAGTATGGCAATTCATCTGCAATGAATGGTTCACTGGAGCCAAAGGGATAATGATCTGTGAAAAGAAGCAGGTCGAGGTTCATCGTTTTATGTAAAAAATGATGTAGTTTTGAACCATCAAGCCTGATGAAATGAAATTTACTTCCGAAATACTGGAATATCTAATTGGAGAAAAATTTTCAAGTGGTATCACAATAAAGGTCTCTGGTCCGAAGACAAAATTATACAATCGCTTGAATCTTATTGAGAATTATTGTGCAAATAAGAAGGTTATCCATGTTGGATTTGCTGATCATGTCGGACTTATTGAAACAAAAATAGCTAAAAATGAGTGGCTTCATAACAGGCTAAGAAATGTTTCAACGCGCTGCATTGGAATTGATATCAATGAAGAAGCGGTTAATTTCATCAGCAAAGAATTTCAAATCCCTGATGTCTATACGTATGATCTGATTCATGGCGACCCATTTCAACCTTTGTTGGACGACCAGTGGGATTTGCTTGTGCTGGCCGAGATTATTGAACATGTTGATAATCCAGAATTGTTTCTTCGGGTCCTGTACGAGAAATATAAAGACGTGGTTAAAGGGATGCTGATTACGGCACCCAATGCTTTTTGGTTTAAGAATGCAACCGGATTCATCCGAAGAAATGAACATATCAATTCCGATCACCGCTATTGGTTCTCACCCTACACATTAGCCAAAATAGGTTGCCGGGCAGGCTGGCTTCCGGTAGAATTTGAGTATTCAGCAGGGATTGGATACCCGATAAGATTCCTTTACCAGATGTTCCCGATGTTTGGCGAATCAGTTGTGATGCTTTTTACACCAAATTCCAATGATAAGTAAAAAGTTTCTTCAATCCTCGTTGATCTATTCCGTTGTTGGAGCGCTCCCTTATGCTTCCGGTTTTATCCTGATCCTTTGGTTTACAAGATATCTTACACCTGCTCAATTTGGCTTAAATGTTTTGTATATCAGCTTGATGTATTTCATCCAGATTATCTCGACGTTTGGATTGGATATGTCGGCTGCCATCATGTCCATTGATTACAAGGATGAAGTTGGAAGACTGAAACGGTTTATTGGAACTGTACTTTTGGGATTGATCCTGATTGGCGGGATGACGTTTATCCTGTTCTTATTTGGTGGTTTTCAACTCTTCAACCATGTATTCAGCAAAGAGAGTATTTTAATCCTTCTCCCTTTCGGACTTTTTACCATCATTTCAGCAGTATTAAACGGGGTGTTCAAAACCTATTCCTCTTTTTTGATTTACCAGCAGCGGCCTGTTCGATTCTTCTGGCTGAATATTTTTAACTTCCTGATGACGATTGGAGTTTCCCTTTTGCTGTTATATCTCTACCCCTTTACATTGTACGGTCCCATTCTGGGAAGGTTAATTGCAGCTGTATTCACTTCATCCATCACCTTTTTTCTTATTGCCAAAGAATATGGATTTCAATGGGAACGCACATTTTTCAAACCCATTTTCTCTTTCAGCAGCCCCCTGATGCTCTATGCGATTCTTCTTTGGACTGTCAGTTACATTGACAGGTTCATTTTGTTGAGGTTCCTGAATGACCCGGTGCCAGTGGGGATTTATGATTTCGGGGTGAAAATAGTGTTGCTTGTTGATCTTCTGCAAGTGGGACTTGTCAATACGATTAACCCGATCATTTTCAGAATTTGGAAAGATCAGAATCTCTCAGAAAGCACAGTTGAGGTTAACAGGTATTACAATGGGTTAACTGCTTTTACCCTGGTATTAATTCCCTTACTGGTCCTGCTTACCCCAATAATCATCCCGTTCCTGATCAGCAACGCAATTTATTATCAGGCATTTGGACTTTTGGCGGTACTGGCTGCCGGATATGCTTCACGTATCTGGACGTTTATGTTTATGGCCCCACTGCTTTTCTTTAAGCGAACCTATTCACTCCCGAAAGTGTTTGGATACAGCGCCATTTTTGAAGTAATAGCTGCCATCGTTCTTATTCATTTCTTTGGATTGATGGGAGCCGTGTGGGTTAATTTCCTTGTCAAGCCTATTCAGGCATTTTTTCTTTACCTGGAAGCCAGGAAGGTCTTTACATTTCGCTTTAACAAGTGGAAAATTCTCTATTTGCCCATCATATTCATGGTTGTTGTTCTGAGTTCCGAAATCCTGATTACCGACTCAACCCGACTATTATTTCATGCAGGACAACTTCTGCTTAGCTGTACAATGATCTATTTTATTTACAGAAAGGAGATGGTCTTTGTTGTGAAGAATGTTTTGAATAAGCGTCTTAGCCAAGGATCCTCGCCACGCTGATCTGACAGTTACGTCATCTCTATAATAGTTGAATTTTACCTATATAGGGAAGATGGACTCCATCAGTAACCTGAATAATATATAATCCAGGAGCAAAGTTTGAGACGTCAATTGTGGATGGTGAGCCACTATTTTGGATATAGGTGCCAAACAGCTGGCCTCTTACATTGTGAATCGTAATTGAGTAGGAACTGCCGGAAGGATCGGGGAAGTTAATGGTGAACTCGTTCTGACAAGGGTTTGGATATACCGTCAGCATTTGATTGGACTTATCAGGAAATCCTATCCCAAAATCCTCAATCCTAGCCAGCACAATATCTTTGAGGCCTGCAGACACCAAATATACTGTATCAAACTCTGCCGTATTTTCAAAAAAACCTGCAACAAGTACCTTGTCCGAATAGGTAGTGGTGCCGAAGAAAATATCTGTTCCAGAACCTCCTCCAGTCATTGCTGTTAGGGGAGAGCCGGTTGATGCATCTATGTTTACAAGATAGGCATCATACAATCCATTGGAAGTAAACGTCTGGCTGCCGATCTCCATTGACCCTGTAAATCCTCCTGAAATGACGATGTGGTTGTCGTTTGTCAGACTTAGCCCGATAAGTTCGTCATCGTGGGTGCTTAATCCGTCCAATACCCAGATTCCATTTCCCGACTTATCACATTTCAAGACAAAAGAGTTCCGGTATTGGCTGTTGCCGGAAACTGGAATCCCAAGGTAATTTCCCGGGCCATAATGATAGCCACCAATGTAGACAGAATTCTGGTTAACATACAATGGGCGGGGCAGGTCTTCCTGAGTGCCTCCAAAGGATTTGGCATAGGCAGCTTCTCCGTTTGAATTGAGTTTGATTAAGATGCAGTCAGCATCCGTTGATGCGTTTACAAGTGTGTTCGTCCCAATTTGCAACGTATCAGAAAAAAAATAGCCTGCGCAATAAATGGCCCCATCTGTATCAATATCGATGCCGTATCCCGACTCGTCACTATAGTTGCCAAAGCAATATACCCAGGGAAAAAACCCTGCCGTATCTACCCGTGCTATAAATCCATCCCTGCCACCCCAACTTGGTAACGTGAATGTGCCAAATTGTGCGGTACCTTTGTACTGACCTGTAAATGCCAGGAAATCTCCCTGTGAACTAAGGCTGAGCCGATATGCAATATCATCGTTAAACCCTCCGCCGGAAACAGCCCAAAGTACCTCCCCGTCATCTCGGATCCGGCAAATAAAGGCATCAGCCCCGCCATAACCAGGTAAAGTGGTTGGCCCAAAATCAGCATTCTGTGAGCAAAGTCCTGATATATAGATATTTCCGTCATTGTCACCAACCAACCCAACAACATTATCCTCATAAATACCGCCGACGCGTATGGCCCAGAGAATCTCACCCGCATAATTCATCCGTAAAACAAAGATGTCGTCATCACCCACACTTGTTAATTCAATGCCTCCAAACGTGACTGTCTGCTGAAACCACCCGGTAGCGTAAAGGGAGTTGTCTGCTTCCAGAATTGCGTAGCCGACGTCGTCTCCTGATGACCCGAAATGCTTGATCAGGCTATAATTTTGTGATATCGATGCAAAAGATAGGGAGAAGCACATCCAGAAGATAAAAAGCGCCGTTTTCATATGCAATACGATTAGATGAAATACACGATCAAATATAGTACTAACATAAGATAATCACAACAAAAAGTTGTTTTTTTTATTCACACATCTTAGAACGTATCGTAATCTGCCAGCGTAAAGGTGATTTTTTCGACACGGATTTCCTGATCCGGCTGGAGAAATCCAATGGGGAGCGTATCATCAGAGTTGTGAAAAGGAATCAGGTATTGATACAGCCAATGGTTCTTGCTGACAGTGATATGCGTCTTCCGGCAACCCAGAAGGAGGGCCAGTCGTTTGATGGTTGATAAAAATTCCGGAACCCGTTGGGCTTCAAAGTAACTCACTGCCCCGATCATCAGATGCGGATCCACCTTGATCAACATGTTGAACCCTTTTATCCCAATAAGGAAGCTGGATGGATTCATGATCTTATGCTGAAAAAAGTGAATGTCCTTTTTAATATAAGATGGTGAAACTGGATCTGAAAAGGATTGAATGCTTTTTTCATTTAGGGGAAGCCTGTATCTTTTCAGTATCAGCCTGGTGAAACGTTTGTAGAATACGGCAAACGTGTTTGATTTGGATGAGATCTCACATAAGGGCAGGGCAGGATTGGTGATGCTGAACCGTTGCATAACACCATGAAATTCCCAATTGAGTTTTTTCTTGAATCCCGGGAATGAGTTTTCATTCGGGAACCCAAATACAACCTTTACCTTATTGTCCCAGGCTAACTGGTAAGACCGCTGCGCCAGTTTGATAAACAAACCTTTTCCTCTGTGATCGGGAGCAGTCATGGTGTCCCCCGATTGTGCCACCAGAATATCTTCCCCTTCTGCCGTCAAAATCATCGGGAAAACGCCATAATAGGCTGATGGCGTATCTTTCTGATCAAAAGCGATGTAGCCTATATTCTTTACGCCTGTATAGGCAGTGTCATATTTGTTCCTGATGAAGGAAATGGTCTCTTTTAAACCAAAAGACCTTAGATAGAGTTCCTGAAGACAATGGTAAGTATCATCATCAAGACGATTAAAAATATATTCATCCATCCCTGGTCAATTAAATCCTAACGTATTGAAAGCCTTATTAATAAAAAACATGTTAGATTCATACGTTGTGGTCACGGCAATCCCAAAACGTGGAAGAATACGTAAATCTGTTACATCATCCGCGCACTGATATTTAACAGCCAATTGCATATCATAGCCCAACTGTTCGGCAATATCCTTCACTTCATTCGAATAGCTGCCATCAGGATAAGCAATCATATTGATCTCTTTTTCTGTGGTCTCTTCCAGCAGGGCCTTCGACGTTTTTAGCTCTTTTGTGGCATCCTCTACTGAAATCTGACCTAAATTGTAGTGCATATGACCATGGGAACCCAGCGTAACAACCGGAGAACTGGCAAATTTTTTCAATTCATCACCAGTTTGAAGTTTCCACAACTCTTCCGGAATCTGATGTATTTTTGAAATAAGATCGTATTTCTGAATGAGCTCATTCACCAGTTGATCACGATCAGAAGGTGATTTCCCTTTTAAGTATTCAAGCAGATGGAGTCTCTCGGGCTGGTGAAGCATGTTTCTAAAATCAAGGCCATCAATTACAATTGCTTCATCGCGGTGAAAATAGTTGAGGCAGGCAATTATATCTGTCCACAATGCCCTGATCTCCATCTCCTGAGTACAGATACTGGAGATGAAAAAAGTTGTGGGGACATTAAACTCTTCGAGTAAAGGCATGGCAACCTCCAGGTTATTCAGGTAACCATCATCGAAAGAGACTGTGATCGTCTTACGTTTCAGAGGCTGTTTGGTTCGGTAAATTTCAAACGCCTTTTCCAGGGATATGATGTCAAATTCCCGGGTCAGGTATTTCAGATGCTGAATAAACTGATCGCATGAGATGTGCCGGGGAGAAAAAGCCAGGTTGTTTTTTTCGACCACTCCGTGATATAAAATATTCAGGATCGTGTGATTCGATTTATCCCTCCACCGCTTCTCCAAACCAAGGTTGATAAGAGCAGGAAAAACAACGTTCCTTGCCAGCTTTTTGGTTACGTTCATATTGCCTGGGGCTTTTTTCTTACTATCAATACGATTGAAACAAAAGTACTACTTCTACAATTATTGTTTTGCTATTCACTCCTCGCTTTTCGCTTTCCCAACCTTCCTACTTCCCTACTTTCCTACCTCCCTACCTCCCTACCTC
>JACZJJ010000075.1 GCA_014860625.1 Bacteroidales bacterium
ATATTATATTAAGTCCCAGTTTTTATTCCGAACTTAGTCCTTGATTTCCTGAAAAAGAAATCTAAATTGTTCTTTATAAGTTTAAATACAAGCTGTTAAGTATCTTCTTGCTCCTGAAAACTGGTAATCTTAGAGCATCACATAGAGATATAGTGACAGCTCACGTAAAAGCGTGGGCTGCACTTATTTCGTGATGTGGGCATACCAGTGCCTCAGGAGCGTGTAGGTGTCAGACCCACGCTCTTTTTTTTAACATTAAACACAATCACGAAATGAAAGCACTCCTCCTATTCCCCGTTATTTTTCTAGCTCTTATTTCAACAGGGCAAAATCCCTTGAAACTATGTGCCTCAACATTTGATAAGTACCTTACCGAAAATTATTCATTAGAGAAGGTCAAATCAAATGTAGCTCAAAGCTATTCTTTTATTAAAGAAAATGACACTGAAGCAAAATATCGTGATGATTCTAAATCCTGGGAAGCATTGATATATATTCAATACGATAAGACGACAAAGAAAGTCAAGGAGATTCAATTCACAGCTCCAAGTAACAGAGCATACGATTATTTAGATGAGCTTGAAAAGCTAGGATACACATATAAAGGTGCAATTGGAAATGTCGATGTTTATGAACACAAAACAAAAAAATTAGGAGCTAAACTTTTACCTGGGGATTTAATCAGCCCAGGACTTGTCCTTGTAAGAATATATAGACTATAAAAATGATGGTATTACGACAAACTAACCATTTGACACAATGATAGATAGGCTTAAAAATAGTGTTGTTCCCATATTTCATGATGATAATTCCTGTTTCCTTGTCATTCGGAAGACTGATCTTCCAGAAGCAGGAAAAAGAATGGGTGTTTTAGCCAAAGAGGTGAGGATTAAAACGAAACATATCTCCCACCTAGTGGATCTTGAACGGTTTCTAAAATTTGGTTGTTGGGATTATATTGCCTCTGAGGAGGAAAGACAAATGGCCATAAAACTTATATATAGGTATTTGCCTGATAATATGATAACTAGTGAATTAATTGATCCACTTCTATCAGAAGAAAGAAAAGAGCATGAATCTCTTCTCCCATAGTAACTACAGTGAAATCAAGAGTAGTTTAAAGATTGGTAGACTCGGTGAATATTGGGTGAAATTTTGTTTGACCCTCCATGATTTCGATGTCTACAATGCGGAAGTTGATAATAAGGCTATTGATTTTATTGTTCGAATTAATAAAGACCTTCATTTTGACGTTCAAGTTAAGACTATTCGAAATGCGACCACTTCTTACGTTTTTATCCAAAAGAAGTTTTGGCCTGAAGATGAATTAAGGGATACCCTGTACTTAGCACTTGTGATTTTGTCCGACAATGAAAGCCCTCATGTATATTTAATCCCATCTGTTGAATGGAAATCAAGTAATGACTATGGTTTATTTTGTTCAAATGATTATGGGCCAGAAAAGAAGAGTAAACCGGAATGGGGACTAAGGCTTTCAAAGAAAAATTATCCCCTCCTAGAATCCTATGCTTTTGAGAAACAAACTCAGTTGATCAAAGAGAAGTTTCATTTGATATAACATGATAAAATTGAATTGATTGTTCCCCTCATTCTTCCCCTATAAAAATAAACTCCCAGTAAGTAGTAGAATTACTGGGAGTTACATTAGATTCCGGTAGCCCGTAGGGGAATCGAACCCCTGTTACCAGGATGAAAACCTGGCGTCCTAACCCCTAGACGAACGGGCCAAACTACTTTTCAGGAGCGCAAAAGTAAAGAGAAAAATTTGTTTTCACAAATTTTTCTCGCTTTTCGCTTTTCGATTCTTCCTTACGATTCGTCTCTCTCAAACCGAAATCCCATGCGCTTCCCGGTTTTGATCAGCATGGCATCCAGGGCAGTTTGCATCTCGTTTACCGTGACCTCCTTCATGCTGTCGTAGGGTGGTGTTAGCAAGTCGAAGTTGATGGTGTAAAACATGGCTGAACGGATGATATCCCGGACGGCCCTGCGGTTGAGGGAGGTGGTGGCAAAATTGTTGTAAAGCATCCCCACTTCCCGTTTCCCTTCAATGAAGTAGTGATTCTCGCGGTTCAGAAAAACCCGGCCGATCAGGTATCCCGCATCATTCAGCCGGTTGTACTTGAACGAATCGGCAAGGAAATTGAAGATATAAATGATGCCACAGTAGGATCTTCGTTTGTCCTCTTTTACATAAGAGGTTCGCATCACCTCATGGTCGCGCGAAAACTCAAATACGTTGGTATGCATCATAAAGATCAGGACATCACCCGCAAACTTCAGCCTGAACTCGAAATGACCCCGGTCGTGGTACTCTACCGTGATATCCGCCTGTGTTGGCAACGATTTCATCATGTACTGCGCAGCCAGAACATCCGCCTCTTGCTTAAACATGTTAAACGCTTTATACGTCCTGGTATAGATTTCCTGCTTTAAAGCTCCTTTCCTTTTCAATATCCTGAAAAGTTCGCGGGTAGTGGGGGTGGAGTTGTTCATGTTGGTTTTGGGTTTCGGGTTTTGGGTTTTGGGTTTCGGTTCTTTCATTTATAAATTATATCAGCCGAAGGCTTCATCGGGCCGCAGGCCCCCATCAGGCGCGAAGCGCCTCCATCAAGCCCGCAGGGCTTCCATCAGCGGCTTTGCCGCTCCATCAGCTGCGCAGCAGCTCTATCATTTCCCTCAAGCTCCCAAAAGTATTCTCCAGCACCGTGTCGAGCTCCCCCGGGGGGAACCATCGAACGTATCGGATATCCTCTTCAACTTGCGGAACCAGTTTCTGGACTTTTGGAGCTGTCATCTCAAACCAGTAACTCTTCTTCAGCATCAAGGCTCCTTGTTGTTTATACACATGGTAGGTAGGCTTCAGTTTTCCAACTACTTTCACCTTCTTAATCCCTGTCTCCTCCTTCACCTCCCGAACAGCCTCAGTTTCTCGCCATTTGCTTTTCGTCTTTCGTCCTTCGTCCTTCGTCTTTCGTCCTTCGTCTTTCGTTTCGATTTTCCCCTTCGGAAGATCCCACTTCCCTCTTCGGTGAATAAACAGAATCTCCCCTTCCTCATTCCTCACCACGCCTCCTGCAGCCTCTATGATGGTAAAAAGCGACTTAACATCGCGTTTCAGTTCCTTGTAATCAGATGCGGAGAGAGCAAGCGTTTGCAAACCGGCATTCCTTTCAAAATCCCTGAGCACCTTCTTTACCTCTTCCGTTGATCCGGGCACCACAATCTGCCCTTCAAACGGCTCATCGGGCTTCAGCAACAGCAAACACCTGTCATCAAAAAAGATCTTCATGGTTGAGATGGATTCACTTCTCAAATTTAATACTTTCTTTGAGATCAAGGATGATAGAGTTGCTTCGCAACTGATGGAGGCCCTACGGGAATTCCATCAGCCACTTTGCGGCTCCATCATTTAACAAAACCTACTATATTTGCATAAAATTATACTTTTATGCTCTTGTCGCACGAAGTCGCCCTCCAAACAGCAGAACTGCTGCTGAAGATCAAAGCCGTTAAACTTAGTCCGAAAGCCCCATTCACCTGGGCTTCCGGCATCCAGTCGCCCATCTATTGCGACAATCGGATCACCCTCTCTTTTCCTGAGATCAGGACCTTTATCCGTCAGCAGTTCGGTACTGCCATCCGCGAACATTTTGAGGGTGCCGAGGCCATCGCCGGAGTTGCTACCGGTGGAATCGCCCAGGGTGCCCTGGTTGCCCAGGAGCTGGGATTGCCTTTCTCCTATGTGAGGTCGGGTAAAAAGGAACACGGGCTCTCCAACCAGATCGAGGGACGTGTGGAAGAGGGCCAGCGCATTGTGGTGGTCGAAGATCTTATCTCTACCGGAGGAAGCAGCCTCAGCGCTGTTGCAGCTCTCCGCGAAGCCGGTTGCCTGGTGACTGGCATGGTGGCGATTTTCACCTACAACCTCCCTGTCTCTATCCAGAAATTCAAAGAGGCCAACTGCGAACTCGTCACTCTTTCCGATTATGATGTCCTGATCGAAAAGGCGCTTGCTACTGGCTATGTAAACGATGATGACCTGAAAGTACTCAACGACTTCAAGAACGCGTTCTAGTCTAGTGGGCAGTGGGCAGTGGGCAGTAGGCAGTAGGCAGTAGGCAGTAGGCAGGAATAATAAAAAAGAAGGGGCAATTCTTGAATTACCCCTTCTTTTTTTCTGCGCAGCAGTTTCTGTAAACTGCCGACTGCAAACTGTCAACTAGTCTACCACCAGCTTCTGGTTCACGGTCTCCCCATTCATGGTGAGGCGAACGACGTAGATTCCTTTGCGAAGGCTTTCCAGGTTGATTTTCTGAACGTTCTCGCCCATGTTGAGGGTGAACTGTTCTGACAGCACGGTTTTGCCCAACAGGTCAATCACAATGCACTGCGCCTCTGTGGATTCATTTGCCCGTATTTTTACGAAGGCAAAGCCGCTGGCAGGATTCGGATAGATGCTCAACGCCGAAGCGCGTTGGTCATCAATGCCGGCCGGACTCATCGTAGTGAATTTCCAGGGATCGCTCCACGCGGTGGTATCGGCTGTAGCCCCTCCATCGCTGAACGCACGCATGCGCCAGTAATATACCGTACTGTAGGCCATCTTCTTGGTCACCTTGATCTGTGCCTCCGGAACCTCCGGCGTCACATCATAGAAAATATCCGTGAAAGCCATGTCTTTGGCAATCTGCAACTGGTATCCAACGATGCCGGTCTGGGCAGTCCAGAGCATATCGGGCGTAAGCGATACATTCAACTGTTCGTTGGAGGGTGACTTCAGGATGACGGTATTGATCGTTGTAAATTTTCTGGGAACACCCCATGTGGTGGTATCGTTGTGGTGACGGGCACGAACCCTCCACCAATAGTCATTCCCAAACATCAGGAACGCAGCCTTCATCTCAACCTGGTCTGTCTCTCCCGAGAAGGCAAGTGTATTGAAGTTCTCATCTTCAGCGATATCAAATTCGTAACTGAGAATTCCTCCAACAGCTTTCCAGCGAAGAAGAACGTCAAGTACCTGGTTTGTGGCATCGCTGTTTGGTGAGTTCAGGGTTACTTTATCCAGCACCGTGAAATTAAAAGGCTCTGACCATGCTCCTGCATCCAGGTTGTGTGTTGCCTGAACACGCCAGTAATAGGTCGCGCCAAACCTGAGTTTGCTGGTGGGTCCTTTAAAGACACCGCCGGCAACCGATCCCTGTATAAACAGCGGAGAGTTAAAACTCATGCTGGTATCAGCCTGGAAATTATAGCTTGTAACTCCAGAGAGGTTCACAGTACCTATCTTGGTCTTCCATTCCAGATTTACATTCGACTCCTGATCAGAGGCGTTGTTGGTTGGCTTGAAAAGGTCGACCGTATTAAAGATCGTGAAATTCCAGACTTCCGACCATGCAGAAGTGGTTCCATCGATCGCTCTCACCCGCCAATAGTAGGTTGTGTTGAAAAGCAGGTTTGCTGTCTGATAGCCGGTAATCAGGGTCTGTGTATGATCCACCATCAACGGGGAGTTAAAGCTCATCGTGGTGTCCATCTGCATCTGGTATTGCAGATTCAGTGTTCCGGAAACGGCATACCAGCTTAAAACGACATCGGGCATCTGGCCGGTTGCATCGTTGGCCGGGACTTTCAGGGCAGGGGCGTAGACAATGGTCTGAGCTGCCAATCCCAGGCTAATCGCGGCAAAGAGTAGAAGGAATAAAACTTTTTTCATATCTCGGGAAGTTTTGAATTCTTAATTCTTAATTCTTAATTCTAATTCCTAATTTGTTTTCACAATTTTACCATACGCCTGGTTCACCCTGATGATATAGGTTCCACTGGGCAGCCCACTCATATTAAGCACCGAAGTTTGTGTGCCGGTGAGCTGTGTGCCGAACGAGATGGTTGACATCAGTCGGCCAGCAAGGTCATAGATGTAAGCCACAACAGGTGATGTCTCAGAGACGGTGTAGGTCACGTAGGCCGTATTTTGTACAGGGTTCGGATGAATCTGCAGTGAAGCATTGATCCGGCCCGATCCCTGCCCGGGATCGATCCCTACATGTGTATAATACGTGGTATCGTAAAAGAGGCCTTTGCCGTAAGTTGCGGCAGCGATGTAGCCGGTATTCTGAACATTGTAATGGGTCGAGATTTGCTGTTGCAGATCGGTGACAGGCAGATCGCCCATTCCTGTTAAGTCCTGAGCCCAGCTGGGTGAACCGCTGAACACATTGTCGCTGGCGAAAACACCCAGATCTGTTCCAATGATCGCCCTGCCGTTTGCATGCATCTCAAAAATTCCGTCAAATACAGGCATTGCAGGGAGGTTCCCCTGTGCAGAAACGAAGGTTGGAAGCGAGTCGAGGCCATTTTCGGCGATGTAGACAAAGGTTTCGTTTCCATAATTCCCGAGGGTCACCATGACGTGATTGTCGTCATTCGGATCGATCACAACGTTGGTGATATACCTGCCGGCCATCTCAGGATATTCAAAGACATCTGTGGAAACAATGCAGTAGGAGCTCAGTACATTCGCTGTCAGAGAATCAAGCGCCAACGTGAGGTTTGAGAACCGGTAGAGCTTGCCATTCTCCGTTCCTGCCCACAAGTAGTTCAGGTCGCTGGAGAGAGCCATCCCGGTCAGAATATCTGCACCGGTCTCGCCAATCTGGAACCACTCAGGTTCTTTGTAGAACTTAATGGCATCCTGGGTCATATAAACTCCTGAGCGGCCTGTTGCCGTGCCATAGATAAAGAAACGAGAGTGATACGGGTCAAGAACCGCCATGCTGTCACCTTCTGCAATGGTTGATGGAACGGTATATTCGAAGATGCATTCGTAACAGTTCATGCTCTCCATGATAACGGTAGAGTCGGCATCAATCGTACCGTGACGCGCATAGAGCCAGATGGTATCCTGGGAGTAAGGAAAGTCTGTTGTTTCCCACAATGCTGTAGGCAAGTAATTTGAGAGGGAGCTTGAAATGGCTCCAAGGAAACTGAGAGCGGATGTTTCTCCCAGGTCTTCTGAGCGAACATAGGGTTCTGCCCCACCGGCGAAGAATCCGGTTCCCGAGAAAAAGATATAATTCGGCTGAAGCTGCGACCATTGGCCGAATGTTCCTGTGCGGAAAGAGGTTGGAGGAACATACCCGTCAGTTGGTTCGTTTTGTGGAACAGCATTGAAAATCTCTGTCCCAACGCGGATACCGCCACCCATCATCCAGGTGTCGATGCGCGACATGGTAACGGAATTGAACTGGGCAGTGGTCAGGTTCTTGTTTGAAGTCTGGAATGTGAACGACTGGCCGTCGAACATTCCGACAGAGATCCCGTTGGATGTGGCGATGGCAAATTCGTTTGATGAGTTTGGACGGAATGTATAATCGTGATGAAAGCTGGGCGTAAACGGTCCGTTGGGGGCAAAAAATCCGAACGAAACCTGTTGCCAGTCGAAAAATCCTGTAGGTTGATATTTTTTCCCGTACCAGGCGCTGGGGCCTCCCAGGAGAACGGCATCCTCATCATTGGGGAACACCTCAATGGCATTGCTGTAGCATCCGTTTCCAAAAAATGGTTCATAGGTGGGATTTGGCGGGAAGATCAGCGACCAGGTAGCTCCGCTATCGTCTGAACGGTACACGCCAAGCAGGAAGCCATTAGATTGTTTGGCAATGCTGGCATAGATGACGCTGCCATTGGAAGGGGCGATCGCCAGGCTCGTCCATCCGGCATCGTCGGCAGGAAGCATGTTTACTGCTCCTGTGGAAACGTCGGTCACGTTGGCAAGGTTTCCGCCTTCAGCCACATACACATGGTTGTCAACCACAAAAACGACCGTTCCGTTGGGTCCAACCGTTACATCGATTGCCATCCCCAACATCAGGTTTGTCCAGGTAGCACCATCGTCGGAGTATTTCACCCCTGCGTTGGTTGCTGCAAACAACCTTCCGCTGTTCGGATCGCAAGCCAGTTTAATGATGAATGACCAGTCAGAGAGAGGATCGTTCAAGATCGGTTTGGTGCCGGCAACCAGGGTAAAATTCATGCCGTCCATTGATTGGTAGAGGCCTGTTCCCATGAACTCGCCATCGTCGCAATACATCTCTCCGGTTCCAACATAGATGGTGCCTCCCGGAGTCTGTGTCATAGAGGCAACTCTAAGAACTTCCGTAGATTCCGTATTCATGGCGTGCCATGTCAAACCTTTGTTGGTCGATTTGTAGATACCTCCTGTTACACCTCCTGTGTACAGCGTCAGGCCGTCCGGATCCTGATTGTCAAACAGCACAACCCGGGAGCGGCCCGAATAGTTGGTTGGGCCAACCTGCATCCAGTTGAGTCCGAGTGAAGTAGCTGACTTCTGTTGAAGCAACGAAAGCTGAAACCTGGCAGCCAGTACATCAGCAGGATTGACAATCCCTGTAACCTGGTTGCTACGGATCTGTTGCATCCTTACATCGGAGGTCTGATCTGGCGTGTTATTGTCCGGAGTAGCAGCTAAAGCATTAACAGTTAACAGGCAACACGAGAATCCGAGAAAAAACACAAGCAAGCCAAATGGTAAAAGTCTATTTTTCATATCCCTGGTTTTAGTTATTTGATGTATTTTGATTTTATCTGTACTAATGATTTCAAGGGTTTCCGTTTAAACCAACAAATATAACGTAAAAACTTAATTCTGCAAAAAAATTTTGTCGAGGAACACTGCGTGATGGTCGAGGAAAAATGCGTGATGCTGGATGCCGGATGCCGGATGCCGGATGCTGGATCCTGGATGCCGGATGCCGGATGCCGGATGCTGGATGCTGGATGAGGGATTTAGGGGTTATACCTCTTCCAGCGCGCCGGCAGGGAGCCAGCCAACACTTCCGCTGGCGATGCGCACTTCGTACCAGTCGCCGATCTTGTCGAGCAGCTGTACCTTGGTGCCTTCGTGAAGAACGAAGAGGTCGATGCTTTTTTCGTCGGGAGAGCTTTTCACGGTGATGGTGGGGTCAAACACAATGGCTTCATGGAGATTCTTGGTGGATTGGTATCCGGAAACAGAGAAAAGAAGTGTAAAGAGTGTCAGGAAAATGAACAACATTCCCGCCCAGAAGCCGGCTTTCCGGAGGAACAGGCGACGGGAGCTGAAATAGAGGGTAATGCAGGTAAGTGTCAGGGCAAAAAAGACAATGGTCTGGACGGCCCATGCGTTAACAGGAAAAAGTGTGACAACCGCCTGATACCATCTTATATAAAACAGCTGTGGCAGCGGGTCTATTTTGTCGGCGATCTTGTTGTTGGCTACATTCAGGTTGAAGCTGATGTCCTCATTCCCGGGATCGAGCCGGTGAGCGCGCTCATACCACAGGATGGCCTGAGGCATTTCGTTGAGTTTGAAATACGCGTTCCCCAGGTTGTAATAGAGCTCCGGAGCCTCATAACCCTGCCCGATCACCTGCTTGTAAAGGGTTACTGCATCCGTGTAGATCCCATCCGAATAAGCCTGATTGGCATCAGCAACAAGCTTCTGCGAATCCTGCGCAGAAAGGCTGGAGGAGAAGAGAACGAGCATTAAACCGGTGAGGAGGCGAGTGATCATATCTTGGGTTTTCGTAATTCGTAATTCATTTCAACTCTCTCTCAATCTTTGCAATGATCTCCATTGCTTTCCCGTAAATCTCGTCCATTTTCAGGGCTTTGTCGCCAGGAGCAAAACGGGCAAATTCCGTATCGTTCAGGGTGGTGGTGAACTGGTCCAGAATCTCTTCGCTTACCTGCTTTCCCTTCAGGGCCTCCTGCACGGAGTCGATCGAAAGGTCGGCCCTCGGGATCCCGAACTTGTCGCTCAGGTAGCCCCACAACGCCAGGGAGATCTCTTCGTAAAACGCCTCTTCCTGTTTCCCTTTCAAAAACTCCGATGCCTTTTTCAACCGTTTTTGGGCAATCCGGGTCGCTTTCCTGTTTTTCATCAGCATCACATCACTTCTGCGCTCGTTGCGTTTTCGCAGTAGGATGAGCAATGTAACGAACACTACAAACGGGATGATCAGCAGGAGAAAATAGCTCCACGAACCCATGAAATCAGTGCCGGCCTTCCTGAGTTTAAATGGCTGGTTGTCGATATGCCGGATATCACTTCCGATGTATTTGATGTCCTCTTTGTTGGAGCCGGAGTAGGTCATCGCACCCGCTTCTCCGCTCCCTTTCTCCACTGTGAGTTCGTAGGCAGGAGACGAGAGGGTAACGTACTGCTTTTTAGCCAGGTCAAAATAGCTGAAATTGACCGGTTTGATCGTAAAATTTCCCGGTTTTCTTGGAATTACCAGGTATTCAAAAGATTGCATGCCGGTCACGCCGGATGCCAGGGTCTTGTAATCGCTGACCACTTTCGGGTCGTAGGTCTCGAAGTCGGGAGGAAAGGTCACATCCATCTGTTCAATCAGCTGGATATTTCCTGTTCCTGAGATGACGAACTTCAGGGTTATAGGTTCATTGGCTTTTACTGTGGTCTGATCAATCTCTGACCGGAATGTAAATGAACCAACGGCTCCGCTGAAGTCGGCAGGCTTGTTCGCCTCGGGAAGCGGCTTCACCTGGATGGTGAGGGGGTTCGACTTCAGTGATTTCTCCACGGTAGCATACGAGGAGGAAAAGAAACTGTTGTTAAAAAAGTCATCAAAAAAAGGATCGCCGGTCCGCTGCCTCGTTTGCCGTTTCACCTGCGCCACGCACTCAACCTCCAGAGGGTCTATCTGAAGCTTGCCGCTCTTCAGGGGATAGAGAGCAATTTTCCGGATCTCCGCCACCACGTATTGCTCTCCGTCAATTGATTGGCTGTACTGTGGGAAGCGCTCATTGTCCTTCAGCATGTTCTGCGACCAGAAGCCCTGAAAGGAGGAGAGTTTGCTGATGGAGATCTGAGCAATCGGAACCCGGGTAAAGAGCTTGTAGGTGACAATCGTGCCTTCTCCCTGATAGGGGCTGGCATCGCTGACGTATGCCTTCAGAAAAACATCCTTAGCATCGGTCTGCGCTCCGGTGTTCGCATCGGGTTGCTGGGTTACTCCCGAATTGTTCGGCCTCGACTGCTGTGAAGGGCTCCCTCCGGGCTGTACCTGTACCGACAACGCGTTCGATTGATATGTCTTGCCGTCGACCGTTACCGATGCTGCCGGCAACGCAAAAGTGCCCTCGCGTGTGGCTTGCAGGATGTAGGAAAAGGTGTAGGTGATCGTCATCGAGGTCCGTCCGTTGATGGAGCGGATGCTCGAGGATGTTGACGTATTGGGACCGGTTAATACGGTAAACCCCGAAATCCGCGGTCCCCTGAAATTGACCCCCTGGGCATTCAGCGTATAGGTGAGATTAAAGGTCTCCCCTACCGACACCACAGGCTTCACCGCTCCCGTAAACTCAACCTCCTGGGAGAACAGGCTCAGGGAGAAAAGGGTGAAAAAAAAGCCGGTGAAAAGGAATTGTTTCAAGTTTCGGGTTTTGGGTTTTGGGTCTCGGGTTTCGGGTTTTGGGTTTTGGGTTTTGGTCGAGAGGCGGGTTTGGAACCCGCCCTTACCAGTCCTTCTCCACAGATACAACGCCTACTTTCGCTTTCTGTTTCTTCACTTTTTCCATGGTTTTCTTTTCGTCGTTTTTCATCGCTTCGAGCATGCGCTCAGCATCCTCCTTGGAGATCTTGTTCGGTTTGGGAGGTTGTTTCTGCTGGTCCTGCTTGTCCTGGTTCTGCTGCTGATCCTGCTTATCCTCCTGATCCTTTTTATCCTGCTCCTTCTTGTCTTTGTTATCCTTGTTTTGCTGCTGCTGTTGTTGCTGCTGCTGAAGCTTCATCCGGGCATACTCCAGGTTGTACTTCGAATCCAGGTCGCGGGGATTATTTATCAGTGCCTGCTTGTAGGCTTCAATGCTCTTTTCATACTGTTGTCCCTCCAGCAGCGAATTCCCCAGGTTATGGAACACCTCAGCCTTTTCCGTTTTTCCGGAACTCTTCTCGCTGAGACCGGTGAAAATGTTGGCTGATTCCTCAAAATTCTTCTCTTTGTAAACGGCTGTACCCAGATTGAATTGCCCATTCGTCGACTCTTTGTTCACTTCCAGCGCTTTCCTGTAATCCTTCTCAGCAGCAGAATAGTCTCCCTTCTCAAAACTCCGGTTCCCCTCACGGAGATAACGGTACTCCTTTTGTGAATACGCCTGCAATGAGAGCAGAATGAAGAGTATGGGGATTAGTTTAGTCATTGGTGATAAAGTCATTAAGGGAAAACATTTCAAATTTCTAATTTCTAATTTCAAATTTCCTACAGCCTAATAGCCTAATAGTCTACAACCTAATTAAACGGCTTTATATTCTTCATCCAGAAGGTTTTCTTTTCAAAAATAAACAAATCCAGGATCAGGAGAATCAATGCGATGGCAAGAAAATACTGGAACTGGTTCTCGTAATCCGAGAACTGCTTGCTCTCGATCTCCGATTTCTGGATGGCATTGATGTCGTCAAATATTTTGTTGAGCCCTGTTTCCGAGTTCGTTGCGCGGACATACATCCCTTTCCCGATGGTGGCGATTTGCTGCAGCAGCGTCTCATCCAACTTGCTCACAATGGCATTTCCGTCACGGTCTTTTTTAAATCCCACCAGCGTGTTGCCGTTGTATTCCGGAATCGGTCCGCCTTCAGGCAATCCCATTCCGATGGTATAGACCGTGATGCCTTTGGATGCAGCCAGTTCGGCTTGCTCCAGCACGCTGCCTTCATGATCCTCCCCGTCGCTGATGATGACCAGTGCCTTATTCCGTTTCGAATCATTCAACGAATTGATTGCCATTTCAATAGCTTCTCCGATAGCGGTCCCTTGCGTAGGGATCATCCCGGGATTGATCGTGGAGACAAACATCTTCGCGGCGGCGTAATCGGTGGTGATAGGCAATTGAGTGTATGCCTTCCCGGCAAAAACGATGATCCCGATCCGGTCTCCTTCCAGTTTGTCGATCAACCTGCTGATTGCCTGTTTCGCCCGTTCGATGCGGGAGGGTTTGATATCCTGTGCCAGCATCGAGTTGGAAACGTCGAGTGCAATGATGAGGTCGATCCCTTTCCGTTGAACGTTTTCGAGTTTGGATCCGGTCTGCGGACCAACCAGCACAAACACCAGCAATCCCCAGGTGATCATCATCAGAATAAACTTCAGGATCAGCTTCGAATTCGCCATGTCGGGCAACAATTGTCCAATGACAGAAAGCTCACCGAATCGCTGCAATGCACGCTTCTTCCACACCATCAGCCAGGCAAACAGCCCGATAAAGACCGGAATCAGGGCCAAAAGGTAAACGTAATCTATATGTGCAAATCGAAACATTCTCTAGTTAATTCTAAATACTTTTATACATTATATCCAACCTGTCCAACCCGTCTAACCTGTCCAACCCGTCCAACCTGTCCAACCTGTCCAACCTGTTAAGGTATATTCCTCAACACCGCGTATCTTAACAACATTTCTATCCCGAACAATGCCAACGCCAACAATATCAGCGGTATATATTCGTCATTTTTTCGTTTGAACTCAGTCACATCAATCTTTGATTTCTCCAGCTTGTCGATCTCCTGGTAGATTTCACGGAGCTTGGCGTTGCTCGTCGCACGGAAATACCGGCCATCTGTCATCGCAGAGATCTCCTGCAGCAACGGCTCATCGATCTTCACCTCCATATTTTGCGTACTCATGCCAAACGGCGTTTGTACCGGATAGGGCGCCATTCCAATGGTCCCCACCCCGATGGTGTAAATCCGGATGCCGTAAAGTTTGGCGATCTCTGCTGCCGACCGCGGGTCGATCGATCCCATGTTGTTCACTCCGTCGGTCAGCAGGATGATCACCTTGCTCACGGCTTTGCTCTCCTTCAGCCGGCTCACGGCGGTTGCGAGTCCGTCTCCCAAAGCAGTTCCATCTTCAATCATGCCGCTTTTGACATCCTTGAAGAGATTCCTCAACACCGAGTGGTCGATCGTCAGCGGACACTGTGTAAAACTCTCGCCGCTGAACACCACCAGTCCTATCCTGTCATCCGGGCGCCCTTCAATGAACTCCATCGCCATCTCTTTGGAAGCCTCCAGCCGGTCGGGCTTGAAATCCATGGCCAACATCGATCCGGATATGTCGAGCGCGATCACCAGGTCGATCCCTTCTACCGTGACATCCTGGCGGCTAAGACTCGTCTGCGGACGGGCCAGTGCTAAAATTACCATGGCAATAGCCAGAAGCCGAAGAACATACAGTCCATGGTACAGGATCACCCGAAGGCTCCTTCCTCTCCCTTCAAACCCATCCGTGGTGCTCACCTGGATCTCTGCATGATTGCGCCGGTAGCGAAAGAAGTACCAGGCGATCAGCAGCGGGATGATCAGCAGCAGGAACAGGAATCCGGGATTGGCGAATGTGAGACCTTGGAACATGGTTTCGGGTTTCGGGTTTTGGGTTTTGGGTTTTGGGTTTCGGGTTTCAGGTTTTGGGTTTTTATCGAGGGGCGGGTTTGGAACCCACCCCTACCAGGCCGGCAGTTGTCGAGGGGCGGGTTTGGAACCCGCCCTTACCAATCTCTTCCTGAGCTCTGTGCCCTGTGCCCTGAGCCTCGATGATTGCCGTTTGATTCACGAACTCTACTCCTCGCTCCAGGCTTTCTTCGTTCTTTTTCGCGCCTGGTTGTTCTTTGGCGAACTTAACCATATCCGCCATCATCAGTACCTGTCCGAGTACATCCCAGTTCTCGCGAGTCACTCCCGGCTTCTCAAACAGATCGTGGAGGATCTCGGCGCTGGTGCTTTCGAGCGCTGCTACGGCAAACCGGGCTTCAATATACCTTCTGAGAATATCTGTAAGCCCGGTATAGTACTCCTTGAGATTCCCCTGCTGCCAGAGATTCCGGATGCGTAGCTTTTCCAACTCCTGCAGTGCTATTTCGTGGGGCTGGAGTTGAACGCGTGTTCGGAGACGGAAGACCGGCTCTTTGTTTTTGCGTTTTTTCAGGTAATAGATCACAAAAGCGATCAACAGGATGACGGCCAGCCCGATGAGCACCCAACGCAGGATCTCCCATAAGGTGAGAGGAGCTTTCCGCGGACCTTTAATTGGTTTGATCGGTTTGGTGGTATCAACAGCTACGGTGTGAACGGCCAGGTAATGCGGACGGCTCTCAATCACACGCATCGACGTGTCGGGCGGCATCCTGTAATAGAATGGGATCTGTGGAATGGTATACAATCCCGAGTCGAAGGTGGTCAGCAGAAGTCGTTGGAAAAGGGTGACCGGAGTGCCTGGTTGTCCGGGAAGGGTGTCGATGGGCGACCGGTCAATGACCATGAACTTGTCGAGGGTATCGGGAAGGTTGGGCCAGAAGAGCTCCATCCCTTCGGCACCGGTGAATTCCAGCTGCATCCCCACCTGATCGCCAATGAGCATGACGTTGGTATCCAGCGAAACCTTCACCACCGGTTGCTGGGCAAACGTCTGCAATCCTGTGAAGAGCAAGCTTAGGAGTAATTTATATTTTAACAGTTTAACAAACATTTCGGTTGTCGGTTGTCGGTTGTCAGTTGTCGGTTGTCAGTATGGTCAAGAAGCTAGGAACCGATAACCGATTGACCAGAAAGCTCGTATCACGAAGTCAATATTACCTGTGCGGCAGCATAATCTTTGGTG
>JACZJJ010000076.1 GCA_014860625.1 Bacteroidales bacterium
ATTACAAGGTGGTCTTTTTTTTGTGCCCACTGCCTACTGCTCACTGCCAACTGCTCACTGCCAACTGCCCACTGCCAACTGCCCACTGAAATCCCCGCCATTTTTCCCGTAAGTGTATACATGTAGCTCGTAAGTGTATACAATTATCAAGTATCTGTAGCAAAAACATAATATTATCAAAATATTGCGTATATCGTTAATATAGTACCATTTATTCATAAATGGCTCTACACTTGCCTTGAAAATAACTACACCTACCCTTATTTTATCTACATATACTAAATAACACGACAAAACATTGGCATATCATATCCGATTGATTTATATTTGCTTAATGTTTATTATGTCTTGATTATTAACAATTTATCCTATGAAAACAAAAGTTTACACACGCGCATTGATGGTCATGATCGTCATGCTGAGTTCAGGTTTGGGTTGGTCAGCTGATATTCACGTTCCTGCAGATTATGGAACTATCCAAGCGGCAATAAATGCGGCAAATCCTGGAGATAATATTATTGTAGCTGCCGGAAATTACACTGAGCAGCTAACCATCAACAAATCACTGGACCTGATTGGCGCCGGGGAAGCTACAACCACAATCACCGCTCCGGCCGTTCGGGCGGGCAGCGTGACAGAAGGTGCAACTATCCACGATTACCTGTTGGCGGCATATGCATCCAGCGGCACAATTGATGTGCGGATCGAAGGTTTTTCATTTGACATCAATGGACAAAACAAGACAGGTGGCACTGCACAACTGGACGGAGTTTTCTTCCGTGATGTCGACGATGCTGGTGGAACGGTGGCCGGTCTCTTCTCCTGTACCATCCACAATTTCGCCGCTGCTCCCGAATATGAGGGGTTTGGTCTAGTCGTTTATGGCAGTTCAGATCTTACTATAAATGATATTGACATCCACGACTATACCCGGGATGGCATCCTGATTAGAGGGACTTCTATTGCGACCGTGTCAAATAATACGGTTACAGGGAATGCAACCTGTCTTAATGGGATCAGCATGCTGGATGGAGCGACAGGTACAATTTCAGGCAACAGTGTATCAGGAAATATTAGAAGTATAGGATGGGCTGCAGTTGGAATCATTGTTTGGAATAGTGATGATGTTGTAATTAATGGGAATAACATTGTTGATGATTGTTGGAATGGAATCTATTGCCAGGACGCATCCAATATCACTGTTGATGGAAACACGTTGACCAATATCCATGATGCTGCTGTTGTACTTCATAATACAGACGGAAGTACCGTCACCGGAAATACCATCAGCGATTTTAAAACAATCGCCAATGCAGGCATCAATATCAATACCGGATCTACAGGCAATACCATTGGGGCTTTAGGAAATGGAAATAGTATTACGATGCTGACCGCAGGGACAGGCAACCTGAGATGTGTCAATATTGCCAATACCACAGGAAGCGGGAGCAATACGATACAATATAATACATTCAATGGAGGAATCTTTACGTTAAGGCAGGATGGGGGAATTACTGGTACAACTACATTTGCCCATAATACTGTCGGCGACGTGACAAGCCCTGCAACCGCAGGATTGTATTTTGATTCCGGTATTTTGGATATTAAGTCCAATACCATGACGTTTGCCGGGACTGTGAATCAGGGTATATTTATGAATAATGCATGCGCCACTGGTTCCGTTATTGGTGGAAACGCCATAGCTGATGGAAATACAATGACCTTTACTTTACCTCTATCTCTAAACCCAAACCCAATGCCTTATGCAATTCAAATTGGGGGTGCAGATGAAGTCAAAAATTTTACCGTAAAAAATAATGTAATTGTCGGTAGTAAACGTGCTGTACAGGTTGACGGACCAAAGCCAACCAGTGGCGGAACTTTGACGGTTTCGGATAATACCATTTCCAATGCTGACTTTGGAGCTATTGTCTCCTATGATAAGAGAAATCTGGTTATTTCGGGAAACGAACTGACCAATAATGCCCGTCCGGTTGAATTCTTCAATGCAATGGATGTCGATATCACCGGAAATACAATCAACGGCTCTACGTATGACGGGATCAACCTGGGCGGTTTTACGGGTGTTGTGAATGTTAGTGATAATGTGATTCACGATATTGGTGCAGGTAACCATGGGATTCATGCAAGAGCCAGTGGCACCGGACTAAATATCACCGGCAATGAATTATACAACATCTCAGGCCGAGGCATCCAGATAAACGGGACAGCTGACGGCGCTAATATTGATGGCAACGAGATACACGACATTACAGGCTTTGCAGGAATCTGCATTGACGGTGGCGCTACCGGGGTCAAGATCAATAACAACGATATCCATGATAATGAACAAGGCGTAGTTTCCAATGCGCCTACCGCAGAGTTCTCAGGTAATTTCATATATAATAACCGATGGGGTATTGATGTGAATGTAGCAGGAGAAACTTTAACTCTGTTCAATAACAGCATCTCAGATAACAATACCAACCCGGCGGATTCATATGGTTTGGGTGTTTGGGCGGGTACTGCCGTCGCCAACTGCAACTGGTGGGGAACCCTTGGGTTCAATGCAGACAATGTGATTTCAGTTTCAGGCGGTGCTCTCACCCTTGATACCTGGCTTGAAAATGGCACCGATGACCAACCTGGTACTGTCGGCTTCCAGCCTGAAGCAACCAATGATTGCGGAAGCGGTATCTGCTCCTCGCCGCCACATTATAATTTTACTCTTAATCCCACCGGCTCCTGGGCTACGCATAGCGAAACTTTAATTGAGGACGCTTGTGCGGTTTATAAGCTCATAACCATCCCCGGCAAAGAATATACCTTTAAAACTGGTTGCGAAACCGGGGGGACCGACCTGGCCACTGCCGATTTTGATACAAAACTGGATTTGTATGACGCCAGCGGAGATCTCATTACCTCCAATGATGACGGATGTGATTCATACCGTTCAATCCTTACCTGGACAGCCACAGAAACCAGCGCTTATGTGAAGGTTTATGGATTCAATCACACCTTTGGAGACTTCACTGCTTCCTTTATCTATATATCCCCTGCCGGTGGTGGCTGCAAGGTTGCTCCCGATTTTGACGGGTTGATTGCTGATATCAATGATTCCTGGCAAACAGCCCCACAAGTTCATGTAGATGCAGAAAAGTGTTTTGTTTACATGATCACACTCCCTGTTGCGGACACATATACCTTTAAGACCGGGTGTGCCTCTGGTTTTGCCGGCGATAATGCCGATGCTTCGTTTGACACATTCTTCGAGTTATATGATGCTGATGGCGAGTTCATCAACTCAAACGATGACCAGTGTGAAGAGGGGCGCTCCAAACTCAATTACACATCAACTGCTGTTGATGAGATCGTTTACCTGAAAATACGCGGATATAATATTTTAAGTACAGGTAATTTCACCCTTGCCTATATCAGAGGCACAGGACCGGTGATTTGTCAGACTGTTGCACAGGCGATAGCCGATGCTGGGATAACAGAACTGGACGCTCCCGATGATGACTGGAATACTGATTTTGGGGGGACGATTAATCCCGGTGCATGCAAATTTTATAAAGTAGCACTGACTGAAGATGAAACTGTCACCTTCAAGACCGGATGCGGAGACGGCGCTTCAACTTCAGCTGGTTTCGATACCTTCCTTGAGTTATGGAATGCCGCTGGTAACTATATGACCGCCAATGATGACGGCTGCGAAGGCGGGAGTTCCAAAATTATTTACGAAGTACCGGCTACCGGAACCTATTACCTGAAAATACGCGGATACAATGATGAGAGTACAGGAACCTACACGCTTGCTTATAGCTATGGGTACGAAACCGTGATTTGCAAATCGATTGATCAGGTTATCGCTACCTCCGAGCCGGATTATGGGCCCATCACAATTTCTACCGTAGGTTCCGGTGTTTGGGCAACCACGCCCGCCGCTCCAGTCAGAACCATAGCAGCTGGTGCATGCGATGTCTATGCGTTTAACCTTGTTGCCGGTAAAACATACACCTTCAAAACTGGTTGCTCTACTGGCGCTCCAAACGATGAAGCCACTGCCACCTTCGACACCTATTTGGCCTTATTTAATACAACAGGCGCCTTTATCGACTCAGATGACGATCAATGCGAACTGGGCCGTTCCAAACTGATCTACAAGCCTGCGGTTAACGGAATCTATTACCTGAAAGTTAGCGGATACAATGATCAGAGTACCGGAACGTATCGACTTGCGTACCGCTATGGCTCAGATATCAATTGTACAACTCCGGGGCCAGATTCCTATGATGAAACTCTTGATCAGGCTTCAACATCCTGGCAAACGACAGACGAAGTCAACATAGTTCCCGAAGCATGCTGGGTTTACAAGGTGCCCTATATCAAACAAGGGGTTGAATTCACCTTTAAGACGGGTTGCGCAACTGGTGGAACAGACCTGGCCACTGCGAACTTCGACACCTTCCTGGATCTGTTTGATGATGAAGGCAACTTTATCGACTCCAATGATGACCAATGCGAACTGGGTCGTTCCGAACTCATATGGACTGCCAACTATGGCACAGGATTGGAAACAGATGTCGCTTACATCAAGGTACGTGCCTATAGTGTGCTGGGTCTTGGAAAATACCGAATGGCTTACAAGTATGTAGGTTCAAAAGAGGTATTGGCCTCCACTGGAAACCAATCGGCCGAAAGCAGCGTCAACGTCTTTCCGAACCCTGCCGACCAGCTGTTCACAATTGATTCCAAGGCTCCGGTAACATTTACCCGGATCACCATCAGCGAGCTGACCGGCAGAATGCTTCACACGTGGGCTATGGATACTCCTGCTTCTAAATACCAGATCAACAGTTCCGAATTCTCAGCAGGCATCTATGTGCTCACCATCGAGACTTCGGAAGGATGGATCCGCAAGAAAATCAGTATCGTGAGATAACAGCACGACATACCACTAAATTGAAAGGCCGCCTCGGAAGAGGGGGCCTTTTTTGTTACCTCCCCCTTCTTCCCTCTTCCCTCTTCCCTCTTCCTTATTCCCTCGTCATTCGTCCGTTCCGGTGCCGTTGACGGGAATTATCTTTGCACTCCTCACCTTGCCCCCTATTAACCCTCGGGCATCCGAACAGATCGCAGTAGACATTGGAAAGCGCCTGCTGCTGCTCAGGGTCACAAATGGACCGGATGTGAAGGTACTGGCTTGCTGCAAGGCGAGTCATGCGGGACTGTACAGCGCCAATCTCTTCAGACAATTGCAGAATGCGCAGCGTGTCGGGGAGATCACTCTGAAGTTCTTCCATCAGGGCGAGCCTGCTCTGACGCAATTCAGACACAAGTGCTGACGATGAATCCCTGAAGTGATTCAAAATAGTATCCATCTGTTCCTGCTGATCACCTGTTAATTCCAGCTCATTCGAAAGCATCTGACAGGAAGAGGAACAACCCGGCTGAGACACAACCTCCTCGGGTTCTGTCCATGTATGGTAGACCATTGAAGCCAATACCGACATCGTGATAATCAGCAATCCGGCCAGGACCCAGATAACCGCTCTATTTCTGAGGAAAAAGTTCATAATACCTCCTATTTCATTAATAAAATCTGTTCATCAAATGAACCGCTTAGTTCCCTGAAGATAGCGGATGCAGGATCTTCTTCGGCAACAAATCCGGATGCCGTTTGTGCCCCGGATCCCATGGGTGAACTCAATGCTTTGCCCAGTACAATCCCACCGGCTATCCCGATAACCAATACCAGCACCACCAGAATAGGTCTGAGTCGAAGTGTCACCACTCCAGCCCAGCCCTTCCTTGACGATTGTTCGGCCTCCTTCTCCAAACGTGCAGTCAGGCGAGAATAAAACCAGGGATCCTCAGGGAGGTCCCGGTCTTTTTGAATGAAATCGAGGGTTTTCTGTACCCTTTCCTGTATCTGACGGTCCATGTTATTGAAGATTTGATTGGTAATAATTGGTTAAACGTTTTTGCAGATTAAGCTTTGCCCGATGTATCAACGACTCTACAGCCGATAGTGAAACATTCATCACTTCAGCAATCTCTTTGTAAGGCAACTCCTCATAGTTATGCAGTGTGAACGCAATCTTCTGATTGACCGGCAATCGGTTGATGGCCGAATGCAAAGCTTCTTTCATCTCACGCTCTTCCATTGCTGAATCGCCGGTGTTTGAAGGATTTGGGTCAGGAATCTGTTCTTTCATTGTCCATTTGTGATCCTGGACGGAGAACATACTGAAAGCTTCCCTCCTTCTGGATCTCTTCAGCTGATTCAGCGATTTGTTAACAGCAATCCTGTAAATCCATGAAGAGAGTTTGGCCGTCCCTCGGAAAGATGATGCCGATTTCAACACTTCAATGAACACCTCCTGAGCCAGGTCCTGAGCATCCTCCAGGTTATGTACCAGGGAGTAACAGGTGCGGACAACAAGTTGCTGGTGACTTTCCACCAGCAACCTGAATGCAGCCTGATCGCGTTTGATAATTCCCTGAAGAAGTTCCCGGTCGGTCATAGAGGCAAGCTAGAGCGCAAAGGTACGAACAAGTATAGTAGCGAAACGTGTCATTGCGAGGAACTGAAACTGTGAGCGTAGCGAAGCAGGTAGTGACGCGGCAAAGCGAAATTACTTCTTCTCAGGTTGTGGTGTGGTTTGCTTTTGGCAGTTTTTCATGCCTTGACGATGCTGATGCCCCTTTCCTTTTCCGCAACAGTCGGCCTTATTCATGCCCTGGCAATTGCCTTTCTGCATCCCTTTTCCACAACAGTTTCCCTGGCCACAATTTCCGGTTCCTTTGCAGTTGTCGCACACACCATCGCCGTTTCCATCTACAAACTTGGCACAATTTGCATTTTTTCCCTTAGCCTGATGGTTGTCGCAGATGCCGTCACCGTTTTTGTCAATAAAATTACCTGGGGTAGTCTGTGTTGTCTGAGCTTTTACCGTCTTATCCTGGCTCTGTTCGGTTTGAGCATTTGATTGTCCGGTGATGAAGATGATCGCGAGGATCATGCCTGAAATTAAAACGAGTTTTTTCATGTGTTTGGTTTTGTTTGTTTACAATGAGTTTCTCATTAGACAAACCGGCAAAGAAAAACTTGCGGTAAATTCAATTTTCAGCAGCCTCTCTGACACCTCCCACAATCGCTCTCCATTTTCCGGATCTGCGGCCTTCTCATCAATCTCCTGTCGCGACATCAGGAAGAGATAGTCGAAAGGTTTTCCTTCAACGTCGGGAGAGGCCGCCAGATAAACCACCGGTTTAGCAGCCTCTTTCGGGGACTTAAAAAAGATCGCAAAAATCAGTTTCAGCAGAGGATGGAAAATTTTGGGCGCTTCCCTGGCAATGTTGGAGTTCACCGGGCCCGGGCACATAGCAAATATGGATGTGTTGACTTTTCCGGCAGGATTTAACCGGCGGGAGAGTTCCCGCGAGAAGGTGACCAGCAATAACTTGTAGTAACCATAAAGTTCCATGGATTGTTTGATCCCATACTCCTTATACTTTCCGAACCCTTTCCAATCGAACTTCTCAGGATTGCGGTGAGATTCGGAAGTGACGAAGATGATTCGCGATGCGTGATTCGGGATCCGGGATCCGGGATCCGAATTATTTTTATCCCGTATCTCGTATCCCGTATCACATATCAAACCATTTTCAATCAGCAAACGTATAAAGGTAAATTTAGCAAAGTAGTTCACCATAAACATCTCCTCCAGTCCTTGTGGGGTCTTGCGGGATTTCTTGGGTACGATGCCGGCATTTAAGATAAAGATATCAGTCAAAGGGAATTGATCCGAGATTCGCGATACGAGATCCGAGATGGATTTAAGGTCAGCAAGGTCAACCTGGAGCATGTGAACATTTGGATTACCGGAAAGCATTTTTACCTTCTTTCCTTTCTCCGGGATGCCGCTGCGGCAGGCCATGATCACTCTGGCTCCGCGTTTCGCCACATCAACAGCGATCGCAAATCCCAATCCTGAACTGGCTCCGTCAATAAAGACTGTTTTTCCATCAAGCCGATCGGTCTCTTTGAGTTCACCACACACCTCTTTGGTTTTAAACAGGTCGCGGATGCCGGTAACCACAGCCATGGCTGCGCTGTCGTACTTTTTTTTATGAGGTTCTGCCATGGAGAGTCTTGATAAATTGTTGGTAGTGAGATGTATGCTGGTCAATATCAGCTTTTGTTACATTAAAATCTGTCAAATCATAGCGATGTACACCGTGTTTCTGATGCGGGTGCTCCTTTTCATGCCTTACAAACTGCTCCGTGAGTTGAGAGGTCAGCCCGCCGTCGAGCCGGTAGATCTTCTCCATCTCTTTCATGCTGTCGGTTACCAGGTCTTTGTAATGCACATCCACAAACAGTTCGTCATGATTTCCTCTCTTCCTGAACTCTATCGCCTTGTCGAGTGCATAACCGGTCTTTCTGATCCATCGTTCCGCAATCCGCCGGGGATTCACTTCATCACTGAATATCATGTGGTTGTAAGTAAGCATACTTAAAAATGACGGGATCGATTCGTAAATGGACCGGTGTGGCCAGATGAACTTAACATCGGGTATCTGATCTGCAATCAGATGAGGAAATTCCAGGTGATGCGGACTTTTCAACACCCAGCGTTTCCCTGGCTGAAACCATTGGAGAAGCTTCAGCAGCTTCACATAATAGGCATAGGCAGGTGTCTGGTCAACCGATTCAAGCCAGGAGGAGTAGGAGGGTACATCCATCATGGCTTCGGTGGTGGTACTCATAAAACTAATGTCAAGAAGCAATACATCCTCCTCGGGAAGTAACGGATCAAGGGGATGAATGGCAAAAAAGCCCGGGGAAATATACTTCACCGCATTGACTGAGGTGCGGGCGATTTTTATGCGTTTGTCATTGGATGCCGGATGCCTGATGCCGGATGCAGTTGTAACGTCACTCCTGCTTCTCCCGAATACTCGGGATCGCAGCTTCGGCTCCTCGCAATGACAATCCTGTTGGGGAGATTTAATTCGTAATTCCTCATTCGTCATTCCTAATTGAATAAACGGCACGGGATTAATGGCTTCCCAACTCGGCAACACCCGATGATCGGGATCGGCAGAAAGGAGACGCTGAAGCTTTGTTGTCCCTGTTCGCTGCAATCCCACGATGATCCATGCGGGGTAAAGCTCCTGCTCCAGGATCTCAGGGAATCTTTTAAAATATTCGTTGGCTCGTAAACGGATGCTGAGCAGGTTGACCAACCGTTCGCGGGAGATAAACCGACCAGCCGGACTCAGTTTCGCCTCTTCGTTCATCGAAACAAGCATCCGTTCCAACGGCTCCTCCCAGATGTCGGGACCAAATTCAGTCAATCCGGTCACTTTGCGTGCACGCCTGACCAGGTCATCTTTTTCAAGTTTGATTTTCGTCCCCAGTGGGTATGTAAATCCCCAGCTTTTGTTCAGTGTTCTATACCACAAGGGTTGGGAAAAAACGTCAGAAGTTTTAGTCATTTGTCATTAAAGTCATTAAAGGAAACTTGTCCAACCTGTCTAACCTGTCCAACCTGTCTAACCTGTCCAACCTGTCCAACCTGTCCAACCTGTGTCTCAGGTTCCACAGCCTTCTCCCCCTCCTTCAGCCTGTACCATCTCCAGCACATTGTTCCCTCTGAGTGACCACATGTGTTCAGCCAATTTGGATGTTCGGGATCGGTATGGGCAACTATGACCTTCACGCTGCCGTCTGGCTCGTACACTGCACTGGCTTTGTTGATGCATACCGTGAAGTATCGGTAATCGAGCGACTCCATCCAGTAGTTGTTGAGCTGGAAATTCCATGAATCGCAATCAGGTGGCTTCACGGTAATTACGAGAGACTCTTCCGGTCCCAGCTTCCAGTAGCTATGATAATAGATGATATTGGGATCTCCACCTGCGGCGTTGCTGGTGTCAGGATTGAACAATGGAAGTTTGTTGGCATGTTTCTGAAATCCATTTGCCCAACGGGAGAACAGGAGAGTGGCACCACCCACAAACATCCCGGCCGTTTTGAGACCTTCGTCTACCATGGCAGGGGTAATGGGTTCAGGTGCCTGCCGGCCATCCAGGTTCTCAATGCGCAATTCGGCGGGAACCTCTTCAAACCTGTTCAGAAAAGTTTGCCGAACAATCACCAATCCCGTAGCATCTCCGATCTTCAGCCAGTTCTTCCCACGCTTTTCTTTGCTAAGGATCACCTCAAAACTCCCGTCCGGGTCATAGTCAATATCCCGGTGATCCAATTGTCCGCACGGAGCCAAACCGCCTGTAGACCCATAGTCGCCATTTTGTGTGAACAATCCGAGATAATGTACGGTATTCCGTTTGCCTGTAATCCTGTATTCATAAAGGCTTCCGTCGATCTGGGCATTGAAATAATAGTTATCCGGATTATCGGCACCCATCTTTACCGTTTCATGAACCATCCTTCGCAGGAGAGGAAATGCAGGATCGTTATACTCCACGAAAGCCTCCAATCCGGCTCTGGTTAACCGCGACAGGTACCTGATACCTTCTGCCTGGTTAAAAGCATCCCGGGGTGTTCCCGGATAGTGCAAAGAGGCTCCTGCTGCCTTCAGGTCATCACAGAACTCTTCCCAGGATTTGCCTGAGACGATTCGTTCTGAATGGATGTCGGATTCCGACTTGCCGGTGATGGAGCGGATCAATCGTTGCCATGATTTGATAGCCTTAAGAAAGATGAACAGAAGTTGTCTCATCAGAAATCAATAAATTAGCGCAGTGAAGAATCTCATCTCAGATTGTTGCCAAAAATAGGAATAAAATGGATCGGTTTAAGGAAAGGTATGGCAAGTGGGCCCTGATTGCCGGAGCGGCTGAAGGGATTGGCGAGGGATTCTCCATCCAGCTGGCCAGGGTGGGAATGAATATTGTGATGGTTGACAACAACCTGGAAGCCATGCGACGACTGGCAGATCGGATTATAGGAGAGATGCAGGTGGAGGTCAGGCAGATCCACCTTGACCTGTCCTTCCAGGAGGCATCCGGGTTTGTGTTTCAGGCAACGGAGGATCTGGATTGCCGGCTTCTCATTTATGTCTCTGCATACAGCAAAGTAAAGCCATTTCTTTCGAGCAGTCCTGCAGAGCTGGACTCTTACCTGATGTTGAATAACCGGACTCCCATCCACCTGGTTTATGGATTTGCAGGAAGGCTTCAGGCGAAAGAACGAAGTGGCGGGATCATCCTGATCTCATCCCTGGCTGGTCTTTTAGGGCCTCCCCTGGTCGCTCCTTATGCCGCTACAAAAGGATTCCTGATCCGGCTGGCCGAATCATTGGCTGCCGAATTCAAACCTCTCAGCATTGATATCACTGTTTGTTGTGCAGGTCTCACCTCAACGCCCACCTTTCTGGAAAACACACCTGAAAAGACGCGTAATAAAGTAAAACCGATGGATCCCGAAAAAGTAGCTGAATACGCTGTCCGGCATCTGGGCAGAAAAGCAGTTTGCATCCCCGGATGGAGAAACCGGATGAGTTTCTTTCTCCTGCTCAGGTTGCTCCCGCGTGCCCTCTCACTGAAAATCATGGGGAAGACGATGAAGAAGATGTATCTGGTAGTGAGGTAGCGAGAAGCGACCTGATGAATGAAAGGAAATATTTTATATCTTTATCGTATCAATGAAACTGAATTAATCAGACTGCTTATACAATGCCTTCAACAAAAATTAAAACGTTAGAAAAGGATAGTCCAAGCAGGAGTGTCTTAAAGGCAATCAGCTGGAGGTTTATCGCTTCCGGAGCTACCTTTATTATTAGTTTTACCATTTTTACTCAGGCTACCCAGTCGGCTTTCAAGGATGTTATAGGTGCTGTTTCGCTCATTACATCTGTTGATATCGTTGCCAAACTCATTTTGTACTATCTTCATGAACGGCTATGGACAAATATACTTTGGGGGAAATACTGGAGAAGGCAGGCTGCCAGGAAGAGGTATAGAAAGATCCAGAAGTTTGTCAGGAAAAAGAACAATGTCATTTCAGCATAGGTCTAGTGAAAATCAGCCAATTGCCCCCTGCACCAATATCATCCCAAACACCAGCACCATAAAAAGATTAAACACAATAAAGAGGGGTTTGATTCGGGGAGGTTCTTTCCCGGTATAGAGAAAGATGAAAAAGAATACCTGCAGGATGACAACGGCTGTCATCATGGTGATGATCAATGGCATCAAGGTAATGATCTGAAATAGAAGCAGGAAAAGCGTGCTGAATGAGGTCGCAACCACCCAAATAAGTAAAATGTTACGGATCACAGGAAAACTAAAACGTGAGGTGATGGAATAGAAACCCGCTTTCTCGTATTCTTCTCCATACAGCATCAGCAACAACCAGAAATGCGGCACCTGCCAAAGGAAGATGAAGAAGGTGATAAACAGGATCTTTGGATCTAAGATATACCCGCCGGCAGCAACCCACCCGACCACAGGGGGAACGGCTCCATTGACAGCTCCGGCCAGCACGGCAAAGTAACTCCGGATCTTCAGGGGTGTATAAACAACGTTGTACCACAGTAGATTTCCCAGGCCTAGAAAGGCCGTTACCATTCCGAAGTTGAGAAGCAAGATGAGAAACCCGGCTAAAGCCAGAATGACGGAAAGGATCCCTGCAAACCAAGGTGAGATTGCTCCTGAAGGAATAGGACGGCGTTTCGTCCGCTCCATCAGTGCATCCCTGTTTCGCTCCTGCAACTGATTCAGTGCACCTGCCCCGGCAGCGAGCAGAAAAACGGCCAGAGACGCGAGAAAAGCCCGGTCGGAAAAACTGCCTGAGAAGATCACATAACCTGCCAGTGCAGAAAAAGCAATGGCGAGTGAGAGGTAAAATTTTGTAAGGCTTAAGAGGTTTTTCAGGAAACGGGGCACAACATTACTCTTTTTGGAGAGTCATCAGGAATTGAACGATGGTTTGGATATCTTTATCCTGAATAACCCCTTTGTAAGATTTCATAAGCCCTCGGTTGTATCCTTCAGCAACTTCATAATCGGGATCTGTAATTGACCTGTAGAGGTATGCCGAATCAACCGTGACCTGAGTTGGAGTCCCATCAATCAGCACAGTCTCCGTCCTTCCAAAGATCCCTTGAAAACTGGGTCCCACCAGTTTGGTGCCATCCATCGAGTGACATCCTGTGCAGGCGTTGTTTCGCATGATAACCAACCCCTCATCGAGGTTCGTCGCTGCCGGGATGCTGTCAAGCCATGTGTCAAATTGTTCTCGTGTAACAATGCGAGCCACACTTTCCATAAACGAATGATTCAATCCGCAATATTCAGTGCACAGGATCTCATAATTCCCCAGCCGTTCGGGGATAAACCACATGTATGAAGTGACACCCGGAACCACATCCTCCTTCACTCTGAAAGCCGAAATGAAGAGGCTGTGAACCACGTCGAGCGAAACCATCTCAAGAACTACGGGCTCATTGATCGGCAGGACAAGTTCTGAGGAGAGTTTATTTCCGGGATACTCAAACTCCCACGACCACATCTTTGCCACCGTTTTTACCACTCTGGCATCCGACGGAACATCCCGCATGGGGCTGAATGCAATGTAGCCATAGTAGAACATGATCATCACCAGGATGGTAGGGATGACGGTCCAAGTGATTTCAAGAGCCGGGTTGTCCTTAACCTGTATAGCTTTGGGGTGCTTGTTGCGACGGTATCGGATGATGAACCAGATCATCACGGCGGTGATTCCGATCAGGAAGAAAAAACTGATCCCGAAAATGACCATGAAGGCGGTATCCACCCCCTCAACCATGTTTGAGGCGTATTGCGGATCGTAGGTTGTAAACATCGTTCTCGCGTTTTATTTCGTTTTAAATTCCGGGGTTACCGGTATAAATAATCAACAAAAGTTAACAATATGAAGGAGACAAAGAGCATGATCACTGCTGCAACAAGGATCTTGAAGAGCACATTGTCGAACTTCAGGTGCATGAAATAAGCCAGCACAAGTGTCCCTTTTATGCATGCGATCCCAAGTGCAATTCCAACCGACCATGCCTTCAGGTCATAATGGACCACATCCACCGAAATGAAGGTGCAGGCCAGCAGGATCACCAGGATTAGTCCATATACCCAGTAAGGTGTGATGTGTTGTTTTTCAGTATCGTGATTTGACATAGTCTTTTTGATTTTCGATTTCTTTCTTACCCCTAAATCCCCTGAAGGGGACTTACTCCCCCTTTAGGGGGTTGGGGGGTTATTCTTTCGTTTTAGGTCACCAGGTAAAGCAAAGGAAACAGGAATATCCAGATCAGGTCCACCAGGTGCCAGTAGAGACCTCCGTTTTCCAGTAATACATGATCATCCTTGTTTATGGTTGTATTCTTCAGTTTAAACCACAAGACCATCAGCACCACCATTCCCACTATAACGTGGAACATGTGCAATCCGGTCATGAAAAAATAGAGACCGAAGAAGATGATCGACCCCCTCTTGAATTGAAGTACCAGGTCGGATCCTGGATAGAGGTCATGTTCGAACTTGGCTCCCCATTCGAAGTACTTGTTCACCAGGAAAACACAGGCAAGCAGAAGGGTGAGCAGCACCAGTCGCATGCTCAGTTTACTGTTCCCCTTCTGGATCGCTGTGATCGACATAGCCACTGTCATACTGCTGACAAGCAGGACAATCGTATTTAAGGTTCCCAGGGTAACATTCAGCTGCAGGGCTCCAAGGTGAAAATCTTCGGGGTAGATATTCCTGTAAACGGCATAGACCAGGAAGAGTCCTCCGAAAAGCAGCAACTCCGTAAAGATAAAGAGCCACATACCCAGTTTGGCCCCGATGTCGTCACGGTGCTCATCATGTTTTATCGCAACATCACTCATAGCAGTTCTGTTTATTCATAATCATAGGGTTCATTGCTGACAACCGGTGGTGTATCGAAATTCTCCATTGGGGGAGGTGATGGGATTGTCCACTCAAGTGTAGATCCGCCCCATGGATTGTCAAGTGCTTTTTCACCCTTCCGGTATCCGTTGATCAGGTTGGTGATCATCATGATAAGTCCCGCAAAAAGAATAAATCCCCCAATGGTGGAGAGAATTTCGCCTGTTTCAAACTGCGGCAGGTAATCGAAGTACCTTCTTGGCATCCCCTGAAGTCCAAGTACAAACTGCGGAAAGTAGAGGATGTTGAATCCGATAAAGTTGATCAGCCAGGCAATATCAGCAATCCGCTGATTGTACATTTTTCCGTACATTTTTGGGAACCAGTAATGAAGGGCGGCAAAGAAAGCGAACCCCATCCCTCCGAAAATGATGTAGTGAAAATGAGCAACTACATATGCTGTGTCGTGAACATGAACATCGGTGGCAAGGGAGCCCAATGAGAGTCCTGTAAGGCCGCCAATCATAAAGAGAAAAATAAATGCTACCGAGTAGAGAAACGGGGTTTTCAATGCAATCGACCCTTTGTACATCGTGGCTACCCAGCTGAAAACTTTGATGGCGCTTGGAACAGCAACAACAAAGGTTAGGAATGAAAAGACCCAGCGAGCGGTGAAACTCATCCCGGATGTAAACATGTGGTGTCCCCAAACCAGGTACCCTACACCTGCAATGGCGATAGATGAGAGGGCAATGGCCTTGTATCCGAAGACTTTCCGCTGGCAGAAGGTGGGAATAATTTCAGTTATTACTCCCATAGCCGGGAGGATCATCACATACACGGCAGGGTGTGAGTAGATCCAGAAGAGGTGCTGAAAAAGAATGGGGTCTCCTCCCAGTGCCGGATCAAAAAAGCCGATCTTAAACAACCGTTCTGCGATCAGCATCAACAACGTAATTCCGACAATCGGTGTTGCCAGCAACTGAATCCATGCGGTGGAATAGAGCGCCCAGGGAAACAGCGGCATCTTGAACCAGGTCATCCCTGGTGCCCGCATCCTGTGAATCGTCACAATAAAGTTGAGCCCAGTAAGAATGGAAGAGAAGCCAAGAACAAAGGCTGCTGTAACAGCCATGATGACGTTGGTTCCGGTTTGTGTGCTGTAGGGGGCATAGAATGTCCAGCCCGTATCAGGGGGCCCGTTACCTGTAAACTGTGACAAGACTGCCAGTATGGCTCCACAGATGAAGATGTACCAGGAGAAGAGGTTCAGTTTAGGGAATGCCACATCTTTTGCGCCAATCATGATTGGCATGAAAAGGTTCCCAAAAACGGCCGATAATCCGGGGATTACAACCATGAATATCATGATCACGCCATGAACGGTAAAGATGCCGTTGTAGGTTTGCGGTCCCATGATCGTCTCACCGGGACTGAAAAGCTCGATACGCATGAGTAGTCCCAGCAACACCCCTATCATGAAGAAAACCCCGATGGCATACATGTACATCAGGCCGATTCGCTTGTGGTCGGTGGAGGTCAGCCAGTCGAGAAGGCCACGGTATTTCCCGTGTGGCTCAAGGTAGCTTTTATATGGTATCGTTGTTGTCATAGACGCATGATTGTTTTAGGAATTGGTTGATTGGGACTCATTTTTCCGCTTTTTATTGCGAGAACGGATGATCAGCGTGATAAAGATGACCAATCCGACAAACAGAATAACGATCCCGCTGACTTTGGTCACATCCAGAACATACCTTCTTCCGGAAGGATCGTAACTGAAGCAAAATTCGAGGACCCTGTTGATGGTGGGTCTGGAAATCCCTTTGGCAGCCTCACCGATCGCCATCTTCACATCGAAAGGCAGAAACCGTGTTCCGTAGAGATACCTGGTAATCTTCCCCGTTGGACTGACAACAGTTATAACGGCAGCATGAATCCAATCATTTCCTGCTTTTTTGTACTTGAACCCGATGGCATCAACGAGTTGTGCAATGTTGGCGCTGTCGCCGGTAAGGTAAACCCAATGCTCCGCCTGTTCCAAACTTCTTTTCTTCAGGAAATTCTGCTTTTTCTCTACAGCCCGTTCGGGGGTATCCTCTGTGTTGAAACTCACAGTAAGGACATCGTAATCTGTCCCCAGTGTCAGGTCCATCTGCTCCATCACTTCTGAAACCCCATCGAGAAGCGGGCTGCAGAGACCCGGACAATCGAAATAAACCAGTGTGATGATCGTGGGCTTGTTGATCACATCACCCAGGCGAACATTTTCACCCTGTTCGTTGTTAAAAATAAGATCCATTGGAAGGGTATCTCCAAGATGTTCTGCAACGCCTATTTCAGGTTCGTTGCTGTCGTAGATATCAGATTGTGCCATTGTTGCAACAACTGGCAGAACCAGCATCAGGATCCAAAAAAGCTTAAGCGTTTTCATTATAC
>JACZJJ010000077.1 GCA_014860625.1 Bacteroidales bacterium
ATCTATATCTCCTTTTTCGAGTTTGTCTTGTAAATCCATATAATTGGAAAATCGGACAAAAGAATACTGGATCTTCAAGCTATCGGCGATGCTTTTCCAAATATCGGCACTCACTCCTGTAACCTGGTCTCCTTTAAACACCACATACGGCGGCATCTCCGAAACACCAACCCGTATTCCGGACAAGGCTTTATAATCTGACGTGTATGCAGCTATAATCACAAGGAAAAAGAGACAAAGAGCAATAAGAATCCGTTTCATAATGTTCTGAATTTGACGTAAATTTACTAATTCTTTGAAACTACCATCTTCTAACCCCCTGATCATAATGGATTACAGTTTACAGCAAAAGATCCAGGAGGCTGTGCCACTGTTGCAAAAATCCGCGTTTACCACAGCGTTTACAGGAGCGGGAATCTCAGTGGAAAGCGGGATTCCTCCCTTTCGCGGAGAAGAAGGACTTTGGAATAAATACGACCCCAAATATTTAGAAATCGGTTTTTTCCTTTCCCAGCCGGAGGAAGCCTGGAGAGTGATCAAGCAGATCTTTTTTGACTTTTTTGGGACAGCATCTCCTAATCAGGCTCATCTAACCCTGGCCGGGATGGAGCGGAGGGGGATGTTGCACAGGATCATTACCCAAAACATCGACAACCTGCATCAGGAAGCAGGAAGCACCAATGTTTTTGAGTTTCACGGCAATTCCAAGAAACTTGTCTGCCTGGCCTGTTATGAGGAATTCCCTTACGGAATGATTTCTCTTGATACACTGCCTCCCCGATGTCCGCATTGCCAGGGATTGCTGAAGCCCGACTTCGTATTTTTTGGCGAAGCCATTCCTCAGGAACCCATGATGAAGGCTTATGATGCCGCCGGCCGTTCGGATGTTTTTCTGATCATAGGCTCCACCGGAGAAGTGATGCCGGCAAACCAGATTCCGCCATTGGCCAGACAACATGGCGCTAAGATTATTGAAATCAACCCGGAAGAGTCAAATTACACGCAACATGTAACGGATATTTATCTGAAGGGAAAAGCCGGAGAGGTGATGAAAAAACTGGGAGAAGCTCTATTTGCCCCTTCCCTGGAGGATAATTAGCATCGTGTAAATCAGGATCTTGAAGTCCATTGCCAGCGACATGTTCTCGATGTAAAGAATATCGAACTTCAACCGTTCAACCATCTCATTCACGTTTTCGGCGTAGCCATATTTTACCTGGCCCCAGGATGTAATTCCAGGCTTCACTTTATGCAACAGCCGGTAATGTGGGGCCCGTTGCATGATCTGATCAATGTAAAATTGCCTTTCGGGACGCGGACCAACAATACTCATATCCCCTTTCAGAACCGTATAGAATTGGGGTATCTCGTCAATTCTTACTTTGCGCAGAAATTTGCCGACACGCGTAATCCTTGGGTCCGTTGTGGAGGAGAGCTGCGGACCGTTGTTCTCCGCTCCCTTGTACATCGTTCTGAACTTATGCATGACGAATTCTCGACCCTTCAGTCCAACTCTCTCCTGTGAAAAAAGTATTGACCCGGGAGATGTCATCTTGATGGCTATTGCTGTTATCAGCATGATGGGAGAAAGGATGACCAGGCATATCGCCGATACAGCAATATCAAAAATCCGTTTCAGTGACATCTGCCAGTCAGGCATCAGATCGGGAAATATCTGTATCAGCGGTGCATGGAAAATGGAGGTAGTCTTCACGGAACCCATCAGGATATCCTGCATCACCGGAATGATCTTGATCACTACATCGGTGTCTTCCAGCTGGGTAATAATTTTTTCAACCGTGTGATTTTCTGAGTGTTCAATAGCGATTATCACCTCCTCCACCTGATACTCCGTAACGATGCGATGGAGATCTTTCAATTCGCCAAGATGTGGCAGAAACTCATCCAGCTTATAGGTCTTGTAATGCTGGGCATTGACAAAGCCAACAAAATTATTACCTGACGACTCCTCCTGATTTTCGATATCCTTGTAAATGGAGATTGCATTTCCGTTGCTTCCCACAATAATGGTGGTGAATCCGATCAGCTTATGGTGGATTTTATAAGCAATCCTGGATGTCAGGAAAAGCCGGAAGGAAGCGGTAAAACCAAGGTGGAGAAAGAAGAGGGCGAAATAGAACTGCAGGTAGGTGCGGTTGTTAAGAATCACATCGTCGAGGATCAGGCTGAAGAAGATTACGGTTACTCCTATGGCTGTCGTGAGAACGGTAATCCCGAACTCACGAAGCCTCCCTTTCCGGAAAATCTTGCGATAAGTCCCTATCAGCACATAAAAAACCAGCCAGAGCAGCGGGATGACCGACAATCCGATATAGAGCTTATTATCTGTGAATATGATATCCGGTTGTTGAAAAACATTCGGATTGACGACCATTTTCCGGTATGTGAAGAATAGAAACCAGGCGAAAAGTGCAGCAACATAATCGGCCATCACATATTTAAAAACCTGAAGTCGCCTGTTCATTATTCCGCAGTTCTGGTTACCACTTTGACGTTGTCCAACAGGATCAGGGCATCAGTCTCAGCAGAAGATTGGATTGCTGAGATAAAGATTCTGAATTTCTGCATACCCGGATAAGCATTCAGACTGTTGGTGAGGTTGATATAGATCTTTTTCCATTCATTACCTGTAGGATTGAGATAGATTACGGGAACCTGCTGGATCGTGGAAGGTCCGTAGAGGTATATCCCGACGACAAATACGTTGTTTGTCCGGAAGTTCATCTCAACAAAAACGGGGGCATATGGAATAATGAAGTCTTTGTCATTGACACATTCAAAGAACTGATTCACTGTATCCATTCGAACCATCCCCGAGTGAGACCCTTCAAATGCAAGCGAATCGCCTGGTTCGGTGAGTTGCAAAGCAGCTTCACTCCGTTTCGTCGTATCAAATGCGATGGAAATGCCTTCAAAATCTTCGATCAGGTCAAAAATGGCTGAGGACTGGTAGTTTGATTTCCGGATGCCCAATGCAGTGGTGTCGAGCTCATTCAGTTCGACAGGAATTTCAATCGGGGCATAAAACGGATAGGCCATCCGTGTAGACGAGATCCCGTTCAATTTAATTCCGGGTAAAATCGTCAGTTTATGCGCACCCAGGCCCAGCACAGGAAACCTGGCAGGAAGCTGAAATGCACCAACCAGGTTATCATCCAGATAGACCCAGGCATCAGAAATATTGGATGATGCCGAACCCTGAACAGAAGGGCTGGTGGTAATGTAAATCGAATCGATGGTAACGTATGCCGGAATTTCCTGATCTCCTTTAAATTTCTCACAGGAGGTGATCAGAACCGAAACAAATGCAATAAAAATAGAGACGGTAAATAGCCTTTGATTCATAGACAGCAATTGGTTCTTTCAGTATGTTGGTAACGGGCAGTTAACGGATATATTGTACTGTTCGGGATGAAAAGAAATGAACAACCGAAGGAGACTGATGTTAAAGGTTAGCAACCGACTGATTGATTTTTTCAATGATCTGGTGAGCGACTTCAAGAGCCGTGTATCCATCATTTATTGTAACCATCGGAACGGTATTGTTGACGATGGCTGAATGGAAGCTTTCAAGCTCAGCTTTGATGGCATTGATGGGCTTGACCTCCGGTTTGTTGAAAAAAATCTGTTTCTTTCCTTTATCGGGACCCAGATCAAGGGTAAAGAGGGCTTTCGATTTGCTTTTCGGGTCTTCATTTTGAATCCGAACGACCTCAATCTCCTTATTCAAAAAGTCGACGGAGATATAGGTGTCCTTCTGAAAGAAACGGGACTTTCGCATGTTTTTCAGTGAGATCCTGGATGCCGTCAGGTTGGCTACACAACCATTATCGAACTCGATACGGGCATTGGCGATATCGGGCGTATCACTAACCACGGAAACACCGCTTGCAGAGATCTTCCGGATATTCGCTTTTACTACACTAAGGATGATGTCGATGTCGTGAATCATCAGGTCGAGGATTACGGGCACATCAGTGCCCCTGGGATTGAATTGGGCCAACCGGTGGCTTTCAATAAACATCGGCTTGCTGAAGTAGGGCTCCACGGCCAGAAAGGCAGGATTGAACCTCTCGACATGACCCACCTGTACTTTCACGTTCGCCTCCCCGGCAATTTTAATCAATTCGCGTGCCTCCTGAAGGGTGGTTACGATAGGCTTCTCAATAAAGACATGCTTGTACTTTTTAAGAGATTTCGCAGCACACTCAAAATGAGATATGGTAGGCGTTACAATATCCACTACATCAACGGCATCAATGAGCTCATCGAGCGTACCGTAATTTTTAATCTGGAACTCTGTTGCAACCTGGGCTGCAATCTCCGGATTGGGGTCGAAAAACCCAACAAGATCAAATCCGGGAATCTCCTTGATACAACGGATGTGAATTTTTCCCAGATGCCCTGCACCTAAAACGCCGATTTTCAACATATCTGATTCGATAAATTTTTGCAAAAGTAAGGCTTTGTGCTGATTGAATTTAGTATTTTCGCCAAAAAAAGAATCTCCTCATCTGCCATCCATGACTAATCCTTTCCTCCTAACAGACTCATTTCGCCACAAAGGACTTCGGAAGCAACTTGTTGAGATGCTCCAGAAGAAAGGGATTTCGGATAAAAATGTTCTTCAGGCCATTGAAAAGATTCCCCGTCATTATTTCTTCGACTCCTCTTTCCTTGAATACGCCTACGAGGACAAGCCATTCCCCATTGGAGCCGGGCAAACCATTTCGCAGCCTTACACGGTAGCCTTCCAGAGTATGCTACTGGATGTAAGCAAAGGAACGCGGGTTCTCGAGATCGGAACCGGATCGGGATACCAGGCATCCGTTCTGGCAGAAATGGGGGCGAAAGTTTTTACGATTGAGCGGCATAAAATTCTTTATACCAAAACATCCAAGCTTCTTCCTGCCTTGGGATATCATTCGATAAAAACCTTTTTCGGCGACGGCTACAAAGGCCTTCCGGCGTATGCCCCATTCGACCGGATACTCATTACCGCTGCTGCTCCATCAATCCCTGAAGAACTGATCACCCAGCTTAAGCCGGGAGGGATCATGGTGATTCCGCTGGGTCCTGACGATATTCAAACCATGACCCTGCTGATAAAAAAGGCCAACGGCGGCTATCAGAAAAGCGAGCACGGGGCGTTTCGGTTCGTCCCCATGCTAAAAGACAAAGAGAAATAGAGACATTAATTGACCAATAAAAATCCAATCAACATGAAAAATCTTACCCTTCTGGCAGGAATCCTCTTGATCCTGAGTTCCTGTGCCACCAAAAAAATCAATTTTGACCAGCTTCAGGACCGTAACGGACTCTTTTACCTGGTAAATGACAAGGAGCCTTTCACGGGCGAGATCGTCTCATACGTGGCAGGAAAAGTAGAGTTTGAGGGAGAGGTTAAGAATGGATTGAAAGAGGGTCTTTGGATCTATTACTATGCAAACGGTCAGAAGGAGATGGAAGGAGTTTACAGGGACGGTCTTAAAGAGGGAACATGGTCATACTGGGCAGACAACGGAGAACAAAATGATCAGGAGGTTTACAAATACGGGAATCGCCTCGGACACGAAGGTCCCCGGCCAGATGAAGATGGTCTCTCCAATGAACCCGACACAGAGAACAACACCGAATCTTCCGGATCTGTTACACCGAACTCATCCGGCACCTCTCTGGGAGGCACTATTGGAAGCGGACAAAAGAAAAAAGAGGTTGAGCCCCCGAAACCCAAGGCGGTAAACTGGGATATGCTTACCGGAGGTCCGGTTAAATTCTATCAGGGGCAGCCCTATACAGGGCCTGTTGTTAAGTGGTACAAAGAGGGAACCCGCGGGAAGTATATTGACGGATATTTTACGAATGGATACCGGTCAGGAACCTGGACCTTCTATGAGCGCGACGGAAGGATCAAGGATATCAAATATTATTAGTTTGCAGTCTGCAGTTTGCAGTCTGCAGTTTGCAGTTTGCAGTAAGATAGCAAACAATTTGCCAACTGCAAACTGCTAACTGCGGACTCTCTTCAAGAGCGCCCAGATAAATCCTATCAGCATAACCAGAGTTCCCAGCCATAGTACGTTGATGTATGGATTCAGTATTGCCTTAATGACAATGAAGTCAGTGGTTTGTCCTACTGATGCAATGTAGGTATAGTAGTCTTTCAAAAGGAAATTCTTGGTATCCGGATTGTACACCGATCCCATTCGGGGATGACTGTTTACCGAAGGATGCAGGCTAAACTGATAGTCATAAACACCCTTATTCCGTTTCAGGAAATCGATTTGGTAGGTGACCGTATTTCCCTGTTCTACGGTATCCACGTAGGTGATATAAAATCCACCCATGTAGGAGGTATCGCTTTTCATCAGGAGTAGGTTCTCTTTGTTCGCACGCAAATCTCCCAGGTCAAATCCGGAAGTATTTGACGAGATGATTCTAGAATTTGAGAAGGTGATCAACACACCGAGTAAAAAGAGAAGGAATCCTATATGAGAGATGATTGCCGGCAGGTTTCTGGGTTTTGAAGTTCGGAAGATCAGATTCATCAGGGATGCGATCAGCGCAAACCAAATGAAGAAAAGGAACAGAATAAAACTACCACTCTCCACAATTCCGTTAACAATGAACACGATGGTCAAACCAATGGCGATCACAAGCGGGATGATCACTTTGCGCAAAAAAGCACCCGTATCATTCTGATCATAATTGAGAAACTGGCTAAAACCAATGAACCCGGCAATGAGAAGGGCATAAGGGGTTTGCCAGCGGTTGTAGAAACCCACAGCGTTGGTTGGGGGAGCAAAGTTTGTCCCGAATATGGCATTGAACACCGGAATAGAGGTAGTAAACATAATTTGAAATGCAGAAAGAACAATGACCAGGGATCCGATGAACATCCAGAATTCTCTCGAAAGAAGGAGCTCTTTACGTTTCAGATTATACTGGCCTCTTCTGCTAATGATAAGCCAAACGGTAAGGCCCAGAAATGTCAGGAGAAACAAGGCTAGCTGAGTGGCCATTCCATTGTCGCCAAAAGAGTGAGCGGAAGTTTCAGACAACACGCCGCTCCTGGTAAGGTAACTGGCAAAAAGAACGAGAATATAGGAGAGGGTGGAAAAGATAAATACCGCGGTGAGGGCATGATTCTGTTTCCGGGAGATTAGCATGAAATGCAACGCGGCTACCAGTGTCATCCAGGGAACGAGGGAAGAATTTTCGACAGGGTCCCATGCCCAGAATCCTCCAAATGTAAGAGACACGTATGCCCATGCTCCTCCAAGCAGGATACCGGCACCCAAAAGAATCAATGAGAGAAGTGTCCAGGGGATCACGATCCTGATCCAGGAGGTAAACTCCTTCCTGACAAGTGCAGCCATGGCATAGCTAAACGGAACCAATGCGAGGGCATAGCCCAGAAACAGGATTGGAGGATGTATCGTCATCCAGATATTTTCCAGCAGGGGATTCAGTCCGTTGCCGTCGGACAATGAAGTGGTGAGGTAGTTGGCATTCTCAAAAATGGTTCCCTGAACAGAATCAACTGTATCGCGAATCAGCCTGAATGGCGAGCTGCCGATATCCCAGCTCCCAAGCGAAACACCCAGCATCATACTGGTCACAAATACTTGCGACAGGGCAAAGAAGACCATAACACCTGGCTCCCATTCTTTGGAGCTACGAATGACCGCCAAGCCCACGAGGGCCTGAAACAGGGCCCACACCAGGAAACTCCCCTCCTGCCCTGCCCAGAAACAGGATATGATATACTTCACAGGCAGATCGCGGGATGAGTATTGCCATACGTAGGAATACTCAAAATAATGGTTGAATATCAGATAATAGAGAACAATGGATACGGCCACCAGGGAAAGTGCATGAACAAGGTAAAAACTTCTCGCGGTTCGACGAAACAGCAGCGACCTCTCTTTTTTGGATGAGAGAATCCGGAAATAGAAGAAAGTGGCAAGGATAGCAGATAAAAAACTGATCCAGAGCAGGGTTTGTCCGAGTTGGCCAGGAAGGAGATGTTCTCCGATATAGGATATTGACATAGAAACATGTTTAAATGGGTTTCAAAATTACTGCTTTATTTTGGAATGTCAGGAATAGCGCTTTGATGATTGTTAAAAACTCCTTCGTTTTTGTTATTAAGAAATCTGCATTTCGGGGAATTCTGGCTGCTTTTCTAGTATATTCGCTAAAAAAACAATGTATGGTGAGAGTGGGCCTGGTCGGAGGCTCAGGGCTAGAGAAACTGAATATAGTTGAAAACAAACGTGAAACTGAAGTTTCCACTCCCTACGGTCCTCCAAGTTCCTCGTTGTATACCGGTCAGATTGGCCCCTGTGAAGTTGTGATCCTTTCCCGTCATGGGCGGGAGCATACCATTTCACCAACACAGGTAAACAACCGGGCAAACATCTCCGCATTCAGGGAACTGAAATGTTCTCATATCCTGGCCACAACGGCTTGTGGAAGTTTGCGGGAAGAGATCCGACGGGGAGATTTTGTGATCCCCGACCAGTTCATTGATTTTACCCGGCGAAGGCATCTCACATTTTATGAAGAGTTTGAACCGGGAGATGCAAAACATGTACCGATGGCTGATCCCTTTTCCGAATATCTCAGGGGATTACTTATCAAAGGAGCTGAGGATCTGGGTTTGCCAGTTCATTATAAAGGTACTGTTATAACAATTGAAGGTCCGCGTTTTTCAACCAGAGCTGAATCTATGATGTTCAGAACACTGGGAGCAGATATAGTGAATATGAGTATTGCGCCGGAAGCAGCCCTGGCATTTGAAGCAGGGATTCCTTATGCAGCTGTGGCTCTTTCGACCGACTACGATGCATGGAAAACGGATGAGGCGCCTGTCACATGGAATGAAGTGGTTCGTGTTTTCAATACCAATGTTGGTCATATGACTCGCCTCCTTATAAATGTTGTTAGTCAGATTAAAATATAATTCCTGATCCTGATGAAAAAGATCCTTAGCCTATTCGTAAACCTGTTCGTTGCAGCGATTCTTTTCGGACAGCCTGTTGAACGAACAATCAGCAATCTCCCAATCATCAGTGATGTCAAATCCTCGCTTGAGCTGGCCACGGGATATGCTCTCCAGGACAATGGGGAGTGGATCTCCGCACAAAACCGTATCCCATACAAAGTCGCCGACTTCAATAAAAGCAATAAGACTTATTACAAGCTTGGCAGCGACAACTTCGAACTCCTGGAGATCAGAGACGTGATGGTAAGGAATGAACTCTATGTTGTTTTTACGATCCAATATAAGACAGGGTGGTACGAATTCCCTATCCTTATGGAGCAATGGCATTGGCAGGATGGGCTTAATTATTTTGTTTTCAAAGCTTCGAAATTAAAAGAGCTCCTTCCAAATAAAGTTGATTGGGACAAGCCATATATTATCAACACGGATGCTCTTTGCAGTGGGATTCTGATCGACTTCGATATGAAAACTCTCAACTCAACCATTGCCTACAACATCCAGCAAACACTTGACAATGGGACCATCTGTTCCCACAACCTCCTGATCGCAGTTTGGTCTGTTGAAGCGAAAGGAATGCAACTTTCCAGGTTCCGACTGATCCAGACGATGAATAAAAAGAAATTCTATACACCATACCTGGAAGAGAAGAATCGGGCAAAATTATTTTTTAGCAGGTATTACGAAGCGGATTACCCTACATTCAGAGCCTTTATTCGCTATGATGAGATTAATCCTACATTAGCGACTACCGATCCAAAGACAGGTGAAGATTGGTTCAAAAGGGGAGTTTATCATTACCGTGCAGGGGATTTCACTCAGGCAATATCTGACCTGACTGAAGCCGCCAAATATTGTCCTTTTGACAGATTTTTCATGACCTACGCTTACCGTGCCAATGCCAGAGAACAGATGGGCGACTATTCTGGCGCCATGAAAGATTACGACAAAGCAATCAGCCTGAAGCCCGCAGAAAAGGAGTATTACTCTGCATGGCTTATGACCATCTACAACCGGGGTGTTGCCAAGTTCAACGTCAAAGATATGCAGGGTGCCTGTCAGGACTGGCATACGGCTTCCCAAATGGGGCTTCAGGATGCATCCATGGATGAAAACATCAAAGCCAACTGTAAAAACTTCACCTACACTGGCCCGGCGATTCTGCCAACGGCTGTGGAAGTCTCCACTGCCACACTAAATACCAGCGATTACCGGCGGCTCTATTTTGAAGGGATGGCGAAATACCAGAGCGGGAGTTACGCAGAGGCTGTGCAAAACCTTGACAAAGCACTGGAGCTGAAACCCGATCTTTCTATCATCCCTTCTATTTATTCATACCGGGGCGCTTCCAAACTCAAACTATCCGATTATGGCAGAGCTATTTCTGATTTCGATTACTGCCTTGCTTATATGGGCAGCGGAAAGGCTGACAATTCAATTCTCAAGACAGTTTATTACAACCGTGGTCTGGCAAATTTCTTCCTTGGTAATCAAACCGAGGCTTGCAATGATTTCTCCAAAGCTATCCGAACGGGCCTTCTGGATCAGGAGTCGTTGAATTTTATCGAACAAATCTGCAAGTAACCGAAACCCGGAATTAATTCAGGTCCCTTAATGAGGTGCGTTCTCCGTCTCTCGTATAGCCAACGATAAAAGCGTCGGTAATTCCGGCATTCACAATCTGGTGAAGAATCTCTTTCGCATCATCGATCGATTCAGTAGACCCAACCGTAAACCGATACAGACCGTCGCTGTATTCGCGTGAGACAGGCAGTGGAATGTGATAACGCTTCCTGATTGTTTCAGGAGAGTAGATCCTCTGTGCAAAGGCGAAGATCTGAACTTTGAAGAGGTAATATTTGTCGAGATTGAGTCCAACTGAGGGAGGAGGAGGAAGTTTCTCCATTCCCATGTCGGCTTCTGCCATCTTCGGGACAGGATCACATTTGGGAAGGTTTATAATAATCGGGCCGTCCTTTTTATAATCTGCTACTTCTGCTTTCTTTTTGGTAGGCTTGTTGATGTTCAATGTAATGTTGAACGAGAGAAGGCTGTACATATCGAGTTTGAACCCTTCAGCCACACCATCAAGCATATCGGAAGTGAGGGTTCGGAACGAATATTCAAGCCCAAGGTTGACTTTGTTCGCAATGCTGTAGTATGCCCCGAAGCCAACAGGGATCATTGCGGTGACCTGGCCTGATGAGGCTCCGTTGGGGACAGTCAGCCCTGTGATCAGATCGGTTTGGATCGGCTTGTAGTAAATAGCGCCAATGCCAACCGTGCCATAAACAAAAAAGGCTCTTTTTGGATTAAATCCCCCAATCAGGTTGGAGAAATTGATCATTGTGTTGAAATTCCCGTCCACAATTGTGGATGTGAACTTGAGATTTACAGGTGTGCCATCCTGTTTCGTTGCTTTTCTTCCTGCAACGCCTCCAAACAATACCTGGCCCCGCAGAGAAAATACGTGACTCAGCTGCCGTCCAAAGTTAAATGTCCCAGCTACCCGCCAGTCACCGGATTGTGGCAGAAACCGGTTGACATTGAGGTCGCCGGAGAAAAATGTTGGGCCAACGGAAAGCCCGATAAACCAATTCTCACGGAAGCTCTTGCCAAGTTTCACGTTGGCCTGCGCTGACAAATAAACCGGACATATCAAAAGAAAAAAAACAAAAAGGATCTTCGAAAAAGTTCTAATCATGCGATAGAGGGGTTTCCCAACAAAGAGTACTTCTTTGCAGCCTCAAATATATGGCCGGAATTCCTAAGAAACCAGCGATTCCGACATTAGATATCAACAATTTTCCAACAAAAAAAGCCCACTTAAGAAAGCAGACTTTCACAAATCATTGAATTCCTGCTACTTCACGAATTTGAAGTTCCGTCCCAAATAAACACCCGTATCTCCCAGTTGTTCTTCAATTCGCAGTAACTGGTTGTATTTTGCAATCCGATCGGTACGGCAGGCAGATCCGGTTTTGATCAGTCCCGTATTCAAGGCTACTGCCAGATCAGCGATGGTGGTGTCTTCCGTTTCACCGGAACGATGGCTGATAACAGCTGTGTAGCCGTTGCGGTATGCCATGTTCACGGCATCAATGGTTTCGGTGAGTGTACCAATTTGATTGACTTTGATAAGAATGGAGTTTCCGACTCCTTTTTCAATCCCCATGCTCAGACGATCGACATTTGTAACGAAAAGATCATCCCCAACCAGCTGAATTTTCTCTCCGAGCTCTTTCGTCATCAGTTTCCATCCATCCCAGTCATCTTCAGCCATACCATCTTCGATAGAGATAATCGGATAGCGGTTTACCCAATCTTTCCAGAAGGCGACCATCTCTGCCGGTGAGAGCTTCTCTCCGGTGGATTTCTTCAGGTGGTAACAATTTTCTTCAGGGATGTAATATTCAGAAGAAGCGGGATCCAGTGCGATGTAGATATCTTTACCGGGCTTGTATCCGGCCTTTTCGATGGCCTTTATGATCACCTTCAGAGCCTCTTCATTGGATTTAAGGTTGGGAGCAAACCCTCCCTCATCACCAACGTTTGTTGAGTAGTTCCCTTTCTTCAGGACCGATTTCAGGTGATGAAAAACTTCTGCTCCCATCCTGATTGCGTCTGAAAAAGTTGAAGCTCCAATAGGCATGATCATGAACTCCTGGAAGTCGATCGAATTATCTGCATGAGATCCGCCATTCAGGATGTTCATCATAGGGATCGGAAGTGTGTTTGCGCCAACCCCTCCGATATACCGGTATAACTCCTGGCCTGTGCTTTGAGCGGCTGCTTTTGCAACTGCCAGGGAAACACCCAGGATTGCGTTGGCACCCAGCTTAGCTTTATTGGGAGTTCCGTCAAGCTCGATCATTTTCCGGTCAATCTCAACCTGGTCAGAAACATACATCCCTTCCAGTTCGGCGGCAAGAATGTTATTGACGTTGTGAATGGCTTGCAGAACACCTTTTCCAAGGTAGACTTTTTTATCTCCGTCACGCAGCTCAACGGCTTCATGGATTCCGGTTGATGCGCCAGAAGGCACAGCAGCCCTGCCCAAAATCCCTCCATCGGTGATTACATCAACTTCAATGGTAGGATTACCTCTGGAATCGAGAATCTGGCGGGCGCGTATGGCGAGGATGCGGCTCATGTTACTCCTCTTTTTTTGGTTCCTCGCCAGCAGGGGTTTCCGTCACTTCAGGAGCAATTTCTTCAATCACTTCAGGAGCAACTTCCACAATCTCTTCAGGAGCAACTTCCGCAATCTCTTCAGGAGCAACCTCTTCCGGTACTTCAGGAACAACCTCTGCAGTCTTCTCTACCACCGGTGCAACAGCCTTGGGCTCTTCATCCTTTTTCTTCGGTGTACTGCGACGTCTCCGTGTACTTTTGGCTTTCTGATCCTCTTTTTGTCCGAGCAACAATTCGTTGTAATCTACCAATTCAATGATACACATTTCGGCATTGTCACCAAGGCGGGGACCCGTCTTCAGTATCCGTGTATAACCACCTGGCCTGTCTGCGATCTTCACAGAGATCTCACGAAAAAGCTCTGAAACGGCTTCCTTATCCTGCAAAAAGCTGAAGACCAAACGTCTCGAATGAGTGGAATCCTCTTTTGCTTTCGTAATCAGTGGCTCAATAATGGAACGTAAGGCTTTTGCCTTTGCCAGTGTGGTTGAAATTCTCTTGTGAAGGATCAATGAAGAAGCCATGTTGGAAAGCATCGCTTTCCTGTGTGGGCTCTTTCTTCCAAGATGGTTAAATTTCTTCTTATGTCTCATTACAATTAATCCTTATCTAATTTATATTTTGCCGTATTCATTCCAAACTCAAGTCCTTTGGTCTTGACAAGTTCCTCCAGCTCCGTCAGAGATTTCTTGCCAAAATTCCGGAACTTCAGCAAATCGTTCTTATTGAAAGCAACAAGGTCTCCAAGTGTCTCCACGTCGGCAGCTTTGAGGCAGTTGAGTGCTCTGACTGAAAGATCCATATCCACCAGCTTGGTCTTGAGCAGCTGTCTGATATGCAACGATGTTTCGTCGAACTCTTCAGTCACGGTTTTTTCGTTTGTATCGAGGGTGATCTTCTCGTCGGAGAAAAGCATGAAGTGATGGATCAGTACTCTTGCAGCCTCTTTCAGTCCGGTTTTCGGAGGGATTGAGCCATCGGTGGTAATCTCCATGACAAGTTTTTCATAGTCGGTTTTCTGCTCTACACGGAAATTCTCAACATGAAAGGTCACGTTCTTAATTGGGGTATGGACGGAATCTATTGCAATCCGGCCCAGGCTGGAACTGAGGGTTTTATTCTCCTCTGCAGGAACATATCCCCTTCCCTTGTCAATCGAAATTTCGAGGGTAAGCTTAACGCCTGGATCCATGTGACAGATGATCATCTCAGGGTTAAGCACCTGAAATACAGACAGGAACTTATTGATATCACCTGCTTTAAACTCTTTCTGCTGGCCGATAATCACAGTTACCTTTTCTGAACTTTCAGATTCGATCAGCTTTTTGAACCGAACCTGTTTCAAGTTCAGGATAATCTCAGTAACGTCTTCAATGACTCCTTTGATGGTAGAGAATTCCTGATCAACTCCTTCAATTTTGATGGAGGTGATGGCATAACCTTCCAGGGAAGAAAGCAGAATTCTTCTGAGGGCATTTCCGATAGTGACCCCGAAACCGGGTTCGAGAGGACGAAACTCGAATATTCCTCGGTTGTCATCAGATTCTACCATGATGACTTTATCGGGCTTCTGAAACGGTAATATTGCCATAAATTGCCTTTTTAGGGGTTAATTTTTAATTGCGAGGATTATTTGGAGTACAACTCAACGATCAGCTGTTCCTTGATATTTTCGGGAATCTGATCGCGCTCCGGATAGCTCATGAATTTTCCGGTCAGTGTATTTTTATCCCACTCTAACCAGGGGTACTGATTTGAACGGGAGGCGACGGAGTTGAGGATAGCTTCCAGTGATCTGGAGCGCTCTCTTACAGTAATGATGTCGCCGGGGTTCACTTCATAGCTTGCAATGTTGACTACCTTACCATTGACAGTGATATGCCTGTGTGATATCAACTGACGGGCACCACTCCGGGTTGGAGCAATCCCCAGACGGTAAACGACATTATCGAGACGGGATTCAATCAGTTGAAGCAGAACCTCGCCTGTTTTCCCCCCTTTACGTGCAGCACGAAGGAATGTGTTTCTGAACTGCCGCTCCAGGATGCCATAGGTGTATTTGGCTTTCTGCTTTTCCATCAACTGAGTTCCATACTCAGAAGCTTTCGGGCGACGCCTCGACTGTCCGTGCATACCGGGAGGGTAGTTTTTCTTCTCGTAATACTTATCAGGTCCATAGATCGGATCTCTGAACTTTCTTGCAATCTTTGTTTTTGGACCAATATATCTAGCCATAACTCTTTATTATAATAGATCTTTTATCGTTTTCTGTTAAACACGACGCCTCTTTGGAGGGCGACAGCCATTGTGAGGCAACGGAGTGATATCCATGATCTCAGATACTTCTATTCCTGAAGTGTGGATCGTACGGATAGCAGACTCCCGTCCTGCACCGGGTCCTTTGATATATACCTTGACTTTCCTCAGTCCGGCATCATAAGCCTTTTTAGAAGCATCCTGCGCTGCCATTTGAGCGGCATAGGGGGTGTTCTTCTTGGATCCTCTGAAGCCCATCTTTCCGGCTGATGACCACGAGATCACCTGGCCGGTATTGTTTGTGAGGGTTACAATCAGGTTATTGAAAGAGGCGTTTACATAAGCCCTTCCAATAGGATCGACTTTCACGACCCGTTTCTTTGAACTTTTCTCAGTCTTTGCCATAAACTATACTAACTACAATTACTATTTCGTCGCCTTCTTTTTGTTGGCAACTGTCTTTTTCCTACCCTTTCTGGTACGGGCGTTGTTCTTGGTACTCTGTCCGCGGACAGGTAGTCCGAGACGATGACGGATTCCCCTGTAGGATCCAATGTCCATCAATCGTTTGATGTTCATCTGAATCTCAGAACGGGCCGCACCTTCAACTTTGTAATGATCGTTGAGGATGGTACGGATTGCATTCTGCTCGTCGTCGGTCCAATCCTGAACTTTCTTATTTACATCCACACCAGCCATGTTCAAGATCTTCTCTGCATTGCTTCTGCCAATCCCGTAGATGTACGTCAGTCCGATCACTCCCCGTTTCTGTTTGGGTAAATCAATACCTGCAATTCTGGCCATAATTGAACTCTTTTATAATGATTGTTAACCTTGTCTTTGTTTAAACCGTGGGTTTTTCTTGTTGATCACAAACAACACGCCCTTTCTGCGAACGATTTTGCAATCGGCTGAACGTTTCTTGATCGATGTTCTAACTTTCATGGTAACCTCGTTTTACTATTGGTATCTAAACGTTATTCTTCCTTTTGTTAAGTCATACGGCGACATTTCAATTTTAACTTTGTCGCCGGGTAATATTTTGATGTAGTGCATCCTCATTTTTCCGGAGATGTGTGCTGTGATCACATGGCCGTTCTCGAGTTCCACCCTGAACATGGCGTTGCCAAGCGATTCGATGACCGTACCATCCTGCTGGATTGAAGATTGCTTTGCCATTTTTTTCTTTGTTGAGACGCAGTATGCCGCGTCTTTACTTTTTTTTGAGACGCAGTATGCCGCGTCGTTACTTTTTTGTTGAGACGCAGCATGCCGCGTCTTTACTTTTTTGTTGAGACGCAGCATGCCGCGTCTTTACTTTTTTGTTGAGACGCAGCATGCCGCGTCTTTACATTATATGATCCTTTCTGGTCCAAGTACTTCCTCGATATAGGAGAAGGTTGAGAGTACATCAGGTTTCTCTTTCCTCACAACAACAGTCAGCTCATAATGTGCTGATGGTTGCCGGTCGGAAGTCCTGATAGTCCAACCGTCAGAAGCCTGAACTACATTTTTCACTCCCAGGTTGATCATCGGCTCTATGCAGATGACCAGTCCTTCCTGTAATTTCGGTCCGGCTCCCTGTCTTCCATAGTTTGGAATATCAGGCTTTTCATGCAACTGTTTTCCCAGTCCGTGGCCAACCAACTCGCGAACGACTGAATAACCAAAGGATTCAACAAAATCCTGAACGGCGGAGCTGATATCTCCCACCCGTTTGCCTGTCAGGGCCATATTCAGTCCCCTGAAAAGCGATTCCTTGGTTCTTCTCAGCAGATCCATCACTTCGGGTTTCACCTCTCCGACAGGAAATGTGTACGCCGAATCGCCATAATAACCATGTTTGATGCATCCGCAATCGATCGAAACAACATCACCATTTTTAAGAACTCTCTCTCCCGGGATGCCGTGCACCACCTCTTCATTCACAGAGATGCACAGTGTGCCGGGAAACCCTCGGTACCCCTTAAATCCGGGGACCGCTCCTTCACTGCGGATAAACTCTTCCGCTATGTTGTCAAGCGTTATCGTTTTAACGCCTGGTGCTATATGCTTTGCGACTTCTGCCAGTGTTTTGCTGACAATGATCGCGTTTTCTCTTAACAGTTCAACCTCTTCGTTCGTCGTTACAACCATCCGGTTTCAATTTCATTTATCCGGCCATGCTGAATGACGACCTGCCTTTGATCCTTCCCGACTTGGTTAGCCCGTCGTAATGTCTCATCAGGAGGTGACTTTCAATCTGCTGCAGTGTATCGAGGACTACCCCAACAAGAATAAGCAGGGATGTACCTCCGTAGAACTGAGCAAATTGTGACGTTACTCCAAACAATCCAACAATTGCCGGCATGATCGCTACAAAACCAAGGAATATTGATCCCGGCAGGGTAATGCGTGACATGATGTTATCGATAAACTCTGCGGTTTTCTTTCCCGGCTTCACTCCGGGAATAAATCCTCCGTTCTTCTTCATATCTTCAGCCATCTGAGTCGGGTTGATGGTAATAGCCGTATAGAAATAGGTGAAGAAAATAATCATCAGGAAGAAGACAAAGTTGTACCAGAAGCTGGTGTAGTCGGTAAATACCCGTGCCACGCCCGAAAGTGTTTCTGAATTAGCAAATCCGGCTAATGTTAGAGGCAGGAACATGATTGCCTGGGCGAAGATAATGGGCATAACGCCGGCAGCATTGACCTTTAACGGGATATATTGTCGAACACCCCCATATTGTTTGTTACCCACAATTCGTTTTGCATACTGCACCGGAATCCTGCGCGTTCCCTGAACCAGAAGGATGGTAACAAGGACCACAAAAACCAGGAAGGCAATTTCAACAACGAAGAGAACCAGACCTCCTCCCTGCTGCTCCATGCGGGAAACGAGTTCGCCAAAGAGAGCGAAGGGCAGGCGTGCGATGATACCGATCATAATGATCAGGGAGATTCCGTTTCCGATTCCTTTATCGGTGATCCGTTCACCCAGCCACATGATAAACATGGAGCCGGCGGTTAGCGTAATGATAGATGATATTCCAAAGAATGAGAATATAGAGTGTGTTGTTGTACCGGGATCGAAAGGCATGATTCCTTCAGGCGGCATCTGTGAAACCAGGTTTGCAATGTAGGCAGGAGACTGGAAGATCAGGATAATCACAGTAAGGTACCGGGTAATCTGGTTGATCTTCTTTCGTCCGCTTTCACCCTCCTTCTGGAGTTTCTGAAAATAGGGAATGGCCAGTCCGAGCAACTGCATTACGATAGAAGCCGAGATGTATGGCATGATTCCCAGTGCAAAGATGGATGCATTGGCAAAAGCTCCGCCAGAAAACATGTTTAGCAATCCCAACAAACCTGAGCTACTCTGGTTCTGCAGGTTTGCAAGCATTCCCGGATCTACTCCGGGCAGTACCACATACGATCCCATACGATAGATCAGCAGGATCCCAAGAGTATAGAGAATCCTCTTTCTCAGGTCTTCAATCTTCCATATATTTCGGATAGTTTGTATCAGCTTTTTCATTCAACAGATTTTATATAGTGTTTGCACTTCCTCCATTATCCTCAATCATCTTCTTTGCGGTAGCGGAAAAGGCGTGAGCCGTGACCTTGAGTTTGGTTTTCAGTTCACCTCTTCCCAGAATTTTAATCCGTTCTCTCTTGGAGGCAAATCCGTTGTTTATCATCACTTCGAGGTCGATCTCAGTAACATTCAGCTTATCAGCAAGGTACTGTAAGGCATCTACATTGATCCCTTTATATTCGATCCGGTTGATATTTTTAAATCCAGACTTCGGAACACGTCTGACGAGCGGCATCTGTCCCCCTTCATTTCCCAGTTTACGGGAATATCCGGAACGCGATTTAGCTCCCTTGTGTCCACGGGTGGATGTTCCTCCCCTGCCTGATCCCTGTCCGCGTCCTATTCTCTTCGGTTTCTTGGTAGAACCTTCAGCCGGTTTTAGATTGCTTAAATCCATTGTGTATATTTTATACGTTGTTACGTTCTATGTTTTGAAATTAGTCCAGTTCTTCTACTGTAACCAGATGTCTGACCTTGATTACCATACCCAGAATCTGAGGTGTAGCTTCATGCTCTACCGTATGACGGATCCGTCTCAGTCCAAGGGCTTCAAGGGTTCTCTTTTGCCTTTCGGGTCTGCCAATCTTACTGCGGACCTGGGTGATTTTAATTTTTGCCATCGTCTCTGATGCGTTTAATTTGGTATAACATTATCCGTTGAAAACCCGCTCCATATCAATTCCCCTGAGCTGCGCAATCGTATAAGGATCACGAAGTTTAACGAGGGCGTTGATGGTGGCTTTGACAACAGAGTGTGGGTTAGATGAGCCTTTTGATTTTGCGAGTACATCAGTCACACCGACGCTCTCCAGCACGGCGCGCATAGCACCTCCTGCGATTACTCCGGTACCGGGTGCTGCCGGTTTCAGGAAGACGAGTGCTCCGGAATATTTTCCTTCCTGCTGATGCGGAATTGTTCCTTTCAGGATCGGCACCTTCACGAGATTTTTCTTGGCATCATCGATTCCTTTGGCGATGGCTGCAGTGACCTCTTTTGCTTTCCCCAGTCCGTATCCAACAACACCATTTTCATTCCCGACAACGACAATAGCTGAAAAACTAAATGTCCGTCCCCCTTTGGTCACTTTCGTAACCCGTTGGATGCTGACCAGGCGATCTTTGAATTCAATCTCGCTTGACTTTACTCTTTTTACGTTCGCGTTTGCCATACCTATTTAGAATTTTAGGCCACTCTCCCGGGCTGCTTCAGCCAAAGATTTTACCCGACCATGATATAAATATCCATTTCTATCGAAGACAACAGTCTCAATGCCTGCCTGACTGGCTTTCTCAGCGATTGCTTTTCCAACCAGTTTGGATTGCTCCATCTTCGTTACCTTCTGTGAGTTAATATCTTCACTGAGGGAAGAAGCTGCAGCCAGCGTTTTTCCCGTCAGATCGTCAATCAACTGTACGTAGATCTCCTTGTTGCTTCTGAACACTGTCAGACGGGGACGTTCTGCTGTACCCGTCACGATCTTCCGGATCCTCATTTTGATCCTCGAACGTCTTTGTTCTTTTTTATCCTTTATTGCCATTTTCCTGTTTTTTTCCTTTTATCGTATAGACGGGGCATGCCCCGTCTTTACGCGGCATGCCGCGTCTTTACTGTCCTATGAAGCTGCTGATTTACCGGCTTTCTTCTTGATCTCTTCACCCTGGAATCGGATTCCTTTACCTTTATAAGGCTCGGGTGGACGGAGCGACCTGATTTTGGAGGCTACCTGTCCGAGGAGCTGCTTGTCGTATGATTTCAGGATGATGGTATTTGCTTTTCCTTTCACGGCAGTGGTCTCCAGGATGATCTCCTTGGGGAGCTCCATCACGATATTGTGTGAATATCCGAGAGCCAATTCGAGTGTTTGTCCGGTTCCTGTTGCCTTGTATCCAACGCCAATCAGTTCCTGTACGGTTGTAAAACCTTCAGAAACACCTTTCACCATATTGGCGAGCAGTGAACGGTAGAGGCCATGCTTGGCACGGTCATCCTGCTCGTTGCTGCTACGCTGTACAAGAAGTTGATTCCCTTCCAGTTTAATTGTGATCTTGGGGTCCACCTGTTGATACAATTCTCCCAATGTTCCCTTGACGGTAACCAGATTCTTGTCTGATATGGTAACCTGTACGCCGGCAGGGACTTCAATCGGTAGTTTTCCTATTCTTGACATCTGTTTATCTCCTTCTTTAACTGATGTAACATAACACCTCACCACCAATCTTCTTGACTCTTGCCTCTTTGTCGGTCATGATGCCTTGTGAGGTAGAGAGGATGGCAATGCCTAAACCGTTTAAGACTTTCGGAAGGTGGTCAGAGTCGACATATTTCCGCAAGCCAGGTTTGCTGATCCTGATCAGTGAGTTGAGTGCTGAAATTTTCGTCACCGGATGGTACTTGAGAGCAATCTTGATCGTTCCCGGGATAGGGGCATCTTCCACTTTATAGTTTGTGATGTAACCCTTCTCATGTAGGATTCTGGTCATTTCAACCTTGATCTTCGATTTCGGGATCTCAACCACTCGGTGGTTTGCCATCACGGCATTCCTGACTCTGGTTAAATAATCTGCAATGGGATCCGTAACCATATTGTTTCTTTTTTATTTGTTGAGACGCGGCATGCCTCGTCTTTGCTTATTGATACTATACTTTATATGTATAGACGCAGCATGCTGCGTCTCTACCAGGATGCTTTTCTAACACCTGGGATTAGTCCTTTCACAGCCATCTCGCGGAAATTGATCCGGGAAACACCAAAGAGTCTCATGTATCCTTTAGGTCTTCCGGTTAATTTGCAACGGTTGTGAAGCCGAACCGGAGAGGCGTTCTTAGGAAGCTTTTGCAGACCGATATAGTCGCCAGCTTCTTTCAGCGCTTTCCGTTTTTCAGCATAACGCTCGACCATCTTCACTCGTTTGCGCTCTCTGGCTTTTATTGATTCTTTCGCCATGATCTTATTTGTTTTTAAATGGTAATCCAAAGGCTTTTAAAAGGGCATATGCCTCGCGGTCGTTGGGAGCTGTAGTCACAAATGTGATATCCAGCCCATTGATACGGGACACTTTGTCAATGTCAATCTCCGGAAAAATAATCTGTTCTGTAATGCCCATGGTATAATTTCCACGGCCGTCGAATCCTTTGTCGTTGATTCCGCGAAAGTCCCTGACACGGGGCAGTGAAACGGAGATCAGGCGATCGAGGAACTCGTACATCCTTTCTCCACGCAGCGTAACTCTGACACCAACGGGGTTGCCTTTTCTGAGTTTGAAGTTGGAGATATCTTTCTTTGATTTTGTTGCAACGGCTTTCTGGCCGGCAATCATTGTCATCTCATTAATTCCGGTATCAATAAACTTCCGGTCTGTGATGGCAATGCCTAATCCCTGATTCAGACTGATCTTGCGGATCCTGGGGACCTGCATATGGTTTTTGTACTTAAACTCCTCCATCAATGCAGGGACGACCTCTGTCAGGTATTTCTGTTTTATTCTTGGTGTGTAAGCCATTATTTAATCACCTCCCCTGTTTTTTTTGAATAACGAACCAGTTTCTCGCTTTTGGCATCAGGTTTCCTGGTGATACGGGATGGTTTCCCTGTGCCATCGATGACCATCAGGTTTGAAATGTGAACCGGAGCTTCTTTCTTTACGATTCCCCCTTGCGGACTCTTCGCATTGGGTTTGGTATGTTTTGAAACCAGGTTCACCCCTTCCACGATGGCCTTCTCTTTGGCTTTCTCCACCACCAGGACTTTCCCCTGTTGGCCTTTGGAATCGCCGGCAATGATCATCACCGTGTCGCCTTTTCGGATATGTAATTTCTTTTGCATGGGATTTGTATTAATCTACTTTGTTAAAGCACCTCGGGTGCCAACGAAACGATCTTCATAAACTGCTTCTCTCTCAGCTCCCTGGCTACCGGACCAAAAATACGGGTCCCGATCAGTTCACCGGATGCATTGAGCAGAACAACAGCATTGTCGTCGAAACGGATATACGATCCATCGTTCCGACGTATCTCTTTTTTTGTTCTTACCACAACGGCTGTGGCAATCGTACCCTTCTTGATGTTTCCGGAAGGGATGGCATGTTTGACGGTTACAATGATGCGATCGCCTACTGAGGCATACCGTCTGCTGGTACCGCCCAGCACCTTGATGCACAGGACCTCCTTGGCACCGCTATTATCTGCTACAGATAATCTTGACTCTTGTTGTATCATGATTATTTAACCTTTTCAATGATTTCTATAAGTCTCCAGCATTTGTTCTTGCTCAGAGGCCTGGTTTCAGCAATGCGAACCTTATCTCCAGCCTGGCATTCGTTGGTCTCATCATGAGCCATAAACCGGGAGGATTTTTTCACAAACTTTCCATATTTCGGGTGTTTCACTTTCCGTTCCACTTCAACCACAATGGATTTATCCATACCATTGCTGACAACAACCCCGGTTTTTTCTTTTCTTAATTTTCTGGTTTCCATGATTGTCAAATGGTTACTTGCTGATTAATATTCTCACCTTTCAAAATTCTGTGACGCAATTCCGTCTCAAGGCGGGCGATGGTTTTCCTGTAGGCCTTGATTTTATTCGGATTTTCAAGAGGTGATACGGAGTGGTTGAGCTTTAGCTTGACCAGCTGTCGTTTCTCCTCATCCAGGCGTTCTGTGATTTCGCCCGTGGTCATTTCTCTGATTACTTTCTGTTCCATAATTTCGTTTATTCTTCAACGTAATCTCTGCGTGCAATAAATTTTGTAGCTACAGGCAGTTTTTGGGCTCCAAGGCGCAACGCCTCTTTTGCCACTTCTATAGGCACACCTTCGGCTTCAAACAGGATGCGTCCGGGAGTGATCCGGGCAACGAAATATTCGGGAGCTCCTTTTCCTTTTCCCATACGAACCTCAGCGGGTTTCTTGGTAACGGGTTTATCAGGAAAAATACGAATCCAAATCTGGCCTTCCCTTTTCATATGACGGGTAATAGCCTGACGGGCAGCTTCAATCTGACGGCCGGTAATCCAGGCCTGCTCCAGTGTTTTGATGCCGAAGGAACCAAACGCCAACTCATGTCCGCGTCCGGCATTCCCCTTCATTTTCCCCTTCTGCTGTTTCCTGTATTTTGTCTTCTTTGGCTGTAACATTATCTGTTTGTATTACTATGGTGCTACATTATTTTCTGGTTCTCGGCTTCTGGGGTCTTGGACCTCTGTCCCTGTCCCTGTCCCTGTCTCCTCTTGGACGCGACGGACCACCGAGCGGTTTACCCTTCTGGCTGGTTGTACTGGGAACCAGGTCGGGTCTGCCGTAGATTTCTCCTTTGCAGATCCAAACTTTGATGCCAATCCGGCCGTAGGTGGTATGTGCTTCGCTGGTGGCGTAATCGATATCGGCGCGGAATGTATGAAGGGGAATACGTCCCTCCTTATATTGCTCGCGACGGGCCATTTCAGCTCCACCAAGTCGTCCGGCGATACCGATTTTAATCCCTTCGGCACCAATTCTCATGGCAGAAGCAATTGCTGTCTTGATAGCCCTGCGGTGAGAGATACGTCCTTCAATCTGGCTTGCAACCGTATTGGCAACGATCACGGCATCCAATTCAGGCCGCTTGATCTCAGCGATGTTAATCTGAATCTCTTTACTGGTAACTTTCTTCAGCTCTTCTTTGAGTTTATCGACCTCCTGGCCGCCTTTTCCGATAATGATACCCGGACGGGCAGTATGGATGGTAACGGTAACCAGTTTCAGGGTCCGTTCGATCACGATCTTAGCAATACCGGCTTTGGATAAACGGGCATTCAAATACTTCCGAATCTTCTCATCCTCAATAAGCTTGGGTGCAAAGTTCTTTCCGCCATACCAGTTTGAATCCCATCCACGGATGATTCCTAACCTGTTAGCAATCGGGTTCGTCTTCTGTCCCATTATCCTTTTTTATTATTTGATTTTAAGTTAGTTCCTTTTTTCGGCGTTGAAGCAGCTTTTACCTTCGGAGCCGTTTTTGATTTTGCTGAAGTTTTCAGTGCTCTGGGCTTTGGCGCTTTTGTGGTTACTGCTTTCGGAGCTTTTTTCTCCTTTACCGCTTTCACTTCAGTTTTTGCCTCAGATACCTGTTCTTCCATTCCCGGTTCTGGCTTGATATGGCTGTCAACGATGATGGTTACATGGTTTGAGCGTTTCCTGATCCGGTGAGCTCTGCCCTGTGGAGCAGGCTGAATCCGTTTCAGGATGCGGCCACCATCAACCTGGATCTCTTTGATAAAGAGATCACTCTCCTCAATCCTCAACCCTTCGTTTTTGGCCTGCCAGTTGGCTATTGCCGAAAGCACCAGTTTGTGCAGACCGATTGCCGGATGTTTTGGATTTGTTTTCAAAATGTTGAGTGCCAGTTCAACCCGTTTTCCGCGGATCAAATCAGCAACCAATCTCATTTTACGGGGGGAAGTGGGGACATTGTTCAGGCTGGCAATCGCCATGCTCTTCTTTGTCTCTTTCCGCTTCTCAGCTCGTGTACGACTTTTAACTCCCATTGTTCTTCAATTATGTCGTTACTTTTTACCTTTATCCTTGTTCCCTGCATGACCTCTGAAGATACGTGTAGGGGCGAATTCGCCAAGTTTGTGACCTACCATATTCTCAGTGATGTATACGGGGATGAACTTATTTCCATTATGTACGGCGATAGTCTGGCCAACAAAATCAGGAGAGATCATAGAACTTCTTGACCAGGTTTTGATGGCAGTCTTTTTCTTTGACTCCACAGTTTCCAAAACCTTCTTCTCCAGTTTGTAATCGATATACGGACCTTTTTTAAGTGATCGGCTCATAATTCAACGATTGTATATTATTTCTTTCTCTTTTCAACGATATATTTATTGCTGGCCTTTTTCCGCGAACGGGTCTTGAATCCCTTAGCCGGCATTCCATTACGGGAACGCGGGTGTCCACCGGAGGCTCTTCCTTCGCCACCACCCATTGGGTGATCGACCGGGTTCATGGCAACACCACGGGTACGGGGCCTTCTGCCTTTCCAGCGACTGCGACCGGCTTTCCCCGACGACTCAAGGCTATGATCAGGATTGGAAACAATCCCAATGGTAGCTTTGCAAGCCTGAAGGATCATCCGTGTTTCACCTGAGGGCATCTTGAGGAT